>JBKPQP010000001.1:0-5678 GCA_046734155.1 Actinomycetota bacterium
CGTGACGAGCACCATCACGCCGGGCGGGTCGCCGGTGACGGTCTCGATGGGCCCGGTGCCCGGCCAGAACGCACTGGTCACCTTCTCCGGCACGCAGGGCCAGCGTGTTTCGCTCAACATGGGCAACGTCACGATCGGCACGTCGACGTGCTGCTCGGCTCGCGTCTCGATCACGAGCCCGGACAACTCGACGCTCGTCTACGCGACGCCCGTCGGCCGGAACGGCGGCTTCATCGACACGAAGGTCTTGCCCATGACCGGGACGTACACGATCCTCGTCGATCCGCAAGGCGCCGACCTCGGATCGATGACGCTCACGCTCTACGACGTCCCGCCCGACGTGACCGGGACGATCGCGATCGGCGGCGGGCCGGTCAGCCTCACGCTGGCGCCGACACCCGGCCAGAACGCGACCCTGACCTTCAGCGGCTCCGCGAGCCAGCGTGTCAGCCTGCGCCTCACGAACGTGACGATCGGGAACACCTCGTGTTGCGGCGCGCGGATCTCGATCTTGAAGCCGGACGGCACGACGGTCGTCCCGCCGATCCTCGTCGGCACCTTCGGCGCGACGATCACGGCGACGCTTCCCGTGACGGGCACCTACTCGATCGGGATCGACCCGCAGCAGGCGTACGTCGGCGGCATCACGCTGACGCTCAACCCAGCGTAGCTACCAGGCACCTCCGCCACCTCCGCCGCCTCCACCGCCGCCGCCCCCGGAGAAGCCTCCGCCGCCTCCGCTCGAGCCCGGTGGGGCGAGGGCCGAGCCGAAGCCCGATGAGAGGTCGCCGATCGCCAGCGCGCTCGGGCCGGAACCGAGGTCGCCCGTCGGGCTGATCCAGTAGATCGAGCTCTGGTCGTGCAGCTCTTCGGGCATGTGCAAGTGCGCGCCCTGGAGCACGCGCTCGGCGATCCCGAACGCGATGCCATAGACGAGGTAGCGCTCCCAGAGCTCGAGGGTGGCCGGCGGCGCGTCCTTGAGACGCGGGAAGTCGGTCAGGTAGCGGCGGAACGCCTCCCAGCGCTCCGCCTCGCTCTCGGCTGCTGTGCTTCGACGGCGCCAGAGCGTCGACCGTTTCGCGCCGAACGCGAGTGCGACGGCGTTGGCCGCTGCGCAGCCGCCGAGCGCGACGAGCAGGACGTCGCTCCAGCGCGGCGCTGCTGAGCGCCAGCCATGGATGCCGAGCCACAGGAGGACGACCGCCGCCGCAACGAACACACCGAGGCCGACGAGCAGCCACACGAGGCCCTGGCCCAGGTACCAGCCGCGCGCCTTGATCTCGGCAGTGACGCCCTCCTTGAAGCTCGTGAAGAGCTTGCTGTTCGCCGTGCGGTCGCGCTCGATCTCCTCGCGGAACTCGGAGAGCCGCTTGCCCTCG
Organism: Actinomycetota bacterium; assembly: GCA_046734155.1. Classification (GTDB taxonomy): domain Bacteria; phylum Actinomycetota; class Thermoleophilia; order Gaiellales; family Gaiellaceae; genus VAXT01. The sequence continues at coordinate 1,380 of JBKPQP010000001.1, forward strand.
CTGGCGACGACCCAGTCGCAAACCTTGGCGACTGGCTCCTCGAACGGCGTCGTCTCGACCTTCGGATCGGCCAGGGTGACGTCGAGGTCGGCGACGTCCTCGTGGCGCAGTCCGCCGAAGGTCGAGCGCTCCGTCGTCACGGGCGTCGCCTTGTAGCGGCCGCGGCGGATGAGGTCGAACAGCGTCGCCGTGAACTCGTTCGACCCGGGCACGGTCCCCTGGCGGACCAGCGAGGGCACGAGGGCCGGCTCGGTGTCGGTCGGCGGCTCCTGCTCGTACTCGCGGTCGTAGGCCGTGCGCCGCTCCCGGCCGTACACGAGCCAGACGAGCGTCAGCAGCGCGGCCGCGGGACCGAACCCGATGAGCAGCAGCGTCGACATCGTGCGCACCGGATGGCCCTTCGCGTCGTCGATCCGCGCGCGGTCGTGCTCGAACGCGCGCTGGGAGGCCGCCTCTTCCGCGACGATCGACGGCAGCCCGTTGCCGGACACGACCTTGGCACCCGTGGTCGACTTGAGCAGGCTCCGCGGGAAGACGACGCGGAACTCGACGAACTGGTGAGCCGGGAGCTGCGCCGCCTGCAGCGTCGCCTTCTCCGGGAAGCGAGCAACCACTCCGCGCACCCACGCGGGGCTGCCCCAGACGCGGTAGAAGGGCGACAGCTCGGCACGGCCGGGAAGCTGCATCGACGACGCCAGCGAGCCGAGGCCCGCCGGCCACTCGTTCCCCCAGACCCTCAGGTTGACGTCCACCACGTCGTCGTACGCAACCGCGAGCCCCCGGAACCTGTACGAGATCGTGAACGTGCGCCGTTCGTTCTCGGCCCGGTAGTGCCAGACGACCCGCACCCGCTTCGAGGTCGTCTCGACGCCGTACGAGCCCGGCACGCCGAAGCTGCCGAGCTCGGTGCTCGCCCCGGGGATGTACTCGTCCGAGCCCTCGCTGACCCCGACGCCGTCGATCGACTCGCCCTCCCGCAACGGGATGTCCCGGTACGCACCGCTGAAATCGCCCGAGAAGTCGAACGTGATCTGCTCGCGGACCAGCAGCGACCCGTCCGACTGGATCTTCACCGCGACGTCCGCGCCCGGCAGCGAGTACGACTTCGCGGCTCCGGCCGCGGGCCAGAGCAGCGCCGCCGCGACGAGAGCGAGGAGAGTTGCTGCGAGCCGGCTCAGTTGGAGAACTGCACGGATGGCGCCTCCCGCGCAGCGCCTTCCGTCTCGAAATACGCCTGCGGGGCGAAGTTGAAGAGCGAGGCCACGATGTTCGTCGGCACCGTCTCGAGAGCGTTGTCGTACGTGAGCACGGCGTCGTTGTAGACCTGGCGCGAGACGGCGATCTTCTGTTCGACATCCGCGAGCTGTGCCTGGAGCTGCTGGAAGTTCTCGGTCGCACGCAGCTGCGGATAGGCCTCCGCAACCGCGAACAGGCGTCCGATCGCGGCCGTCAACGCGTTTTCCGCCTGGGCCTGTTCGGCGACACCCTGCGCCTGCTGCGCGGCCGTCCTGGCCTGCGTCACCTCGTCGAAGGTGCCGCGCTCGTGCGCTGCGTAGCCCTTCACCGCCTCGACGATGTTCGGGATCAGGTCGTAGCGCCGCCGCAGCTGGACGTCGACCTGCGCCCAGGCGTTCTCGGCGCGGTTCCGCAGCCGAACGAGTCGGTTGTAGAAGACGACCGCCGCGAGTGCCACGATCAGGACGAGCACGACGAGGACGATCACCCAGGTCACATGTCAACCCTAAACCGACAGCCGGTTAACGTTCTGCCATGCGGCTCCTAGGGCTCGCGATGCTGACGATGCTCGCAGCCTGCCTGGCCACCGGATCGTCCGCGGCGCCGCAGGCCCGGGTGGCCGTCGGCGTCTACGCGGAGAACGTCCCGCGCTTCGACCGCCTGACCGGCCAGCACACCGCGTCCGCGCTCGCGTTCATCGGCTGGGACCAGGGGCGGACGTGGGGCAAGCCGTACAGCTACTTCCTCGACACCCTCGGCGAGCGGCCGCACATCGCGCTCAAGACGGACCACGGCGGCGGCGCGATCACGATGCGGGCGATCGCGCTCGGCCAGGGCGACGCGCACCTGATCGGGCTGGCGAACGCCATCTCCGAGGCCGGCAAGCCGATCCTGATCAGGCCGATGGGGGAGATGAACAACACGCTCAACCCCTACTGCGCCTGTCACGGGAACGCGTCGAACTCGGCGAAGTGGTTCCGGCGTGCGTTCCAGCGGATCTACGTTCTCCTCCACGGCGGCACTGCCCAGCAGATGAGCACGAAGCTCCGCGCGCTGAACATGCCTCCGGTCTCGTCCGACCTCCCGCCGAACCCGTACCCGAACCTGACCGTGATCTGGAACCCGCTCGCGGTCGGCGAACCGCCAGTCCGCGGGAACGGATTCCGCGACTACTTCCCAGGCTCGCGGTTCTTCGACGCGTACGGGAACGATTACTACGACTTCGGCACCTACTCGTTCGTGCGGACGAACGACCTCTACAAGGCGTATCCCTCGAAGCCGTTCGCCGTCCCAGAGTGGGGCGTAGCGCTCGACGACCCCGGCTTCGTGCGCGCCTTCGGCGCCTTCGTGCGCAGCCACCGGCGCGTGAAGTTCATCGGCTTTTACAACGGGCGCACTGGCGGCCGGCTCGACCTCGGCACGCACCCCCGAGCACGCGCCGCCTACCGACGCTCGATCGTCCCGCTCACGCGCTGATGGGCCGACGGGTAGCGATCATCTCCAACGTCCTGCCCGTGGTCGAGCCGTTGGTCGAGGTCCTGGGTGGGCTCGGGCACGAGCCTGTCGCGTGGCTCATGGCCCGAAGGCCTCCAGATCCGAACCGCCCTTCGCCTCCGTGGGGCGACGTCACGGACAAGAACGCGCCGCGCGGCGTCAACCTCCTCTTCGCCCGCGCGAAGGACGACGTCGCTCCGCTCTTCCGCGGGCTCGACCTCGACGTCACCCTGTGCTGGGGCTTCAACTGGAAGCTGCCGCAGGAGGCGCTCGACGTGCCGCGCCTCGGCTCCGTGAACAACCATCCGGCTCTGCTCCCTCGCCACCGCGGCCCGTACCCGCTCGCATGGGCGTTCCGCGAGGACGACGCTTCCTTCGGCTCCACGTGGCATCGGATGGACGCGGAGTTCGACACCGGGCCGATCCTCGCCCAGTCGAGCGTGCCGATCGAGGACACGGACACGTGGATCGACGACTTCGGGCCCCGGATCCTTCAGAACACGCTCGCGATGCTGCCGCAGGTCTTCGAGCGGCTCGAAGCCGGGGACCCCGGCGATCCGCAGCCCGAGGAGGGCGTGAGCTGGGCCGGGCCGTTCGAGGCCGACTACGCCGCGGTCGACTGGGCGCAGCCCGCGCGGGAGATCCACAACCAGGTGCGTGCGTGGCGCCACATGTTCAGCCTCGGCGAGGCCGTGGGCCCGATCGCGGAGCTGGACGGGGAGCGCGTGAAGCTCCTGCGAACGAGCCTCACGGACATAGGCGACGGCGCCCGTGCCGTCGAGTGTGGCGACGGGCGCCTGTGGATCGTCGAGTCGGAGCTCGCTACTTGACGCGGAAGCTGCCGATCATGTTCCGCGAGTGCGGGTCACACACGTACGTGTAGCGGCCCGGCTTGAGGTTCAGCGTGACCGACTTCGTCCCCGTCCAGGAGACGCTCGTGATCGTCTTGTTGACCGGGCCGCGGAGATGGAAGTTGTGCTCCGACGAGCGGTCGCTGATGACGATCGTGTAGCGGCCGCGCGGGATCCTCGAGACCCGGGACGAGCCTTTCTTGAGCGAGATCGTCTCACTCGGGCCCACGGCGCCCGTGAGCTTCTTGGGAGCGGCGGGCGCGGCGCCGATCGACGCCACGCCCACCAGCGCAGCCCCGAGAACGGCGAGTAGTGCGGTGAAGCGGATCATGCAAGTTCCTCCTTCGTGGATTGCGTGACCCACTTCTAGACCGGCCTGGACCGACTTAACCGAGCCCGAACGAAGGTTTATTTCACTAGCACGCGGCGCTGTCCGAGCTCAGGTCCGAGTTTGATCCTGAAGGCGCTCGGATGGAACCGGCCGGAGAGCACGAGGCCGCTGCGCCGTCGGCTGGAGGACGCCGAGCTCTTCCAGGAGGAAGAAGAAGGTGCGCGCGTAGGGCGAGTGGTCGGTGCGCGCGCGGACCGCATCCCAGTCGATCTGCTCGCGCAGCGCCCGGCCAATCTCGAGGACGCCGTCGTAGTCGACCTCGTGCTCGCGCATGCTGAGCAGCTTCGTGACCATCACGTCCTCGAGCGCCATGACCCTCATGGGGAC
>JBKPQP010000002.1:0-2920 GCA_046734155.1 Actinomycetota bacterium
GTGGAGCTCGCGGTCGGGAACGGACGCGTCGCGATTCCTGTTGCGCGTGAGACCGGCCGCAAGGTGATCGGCATCGACCGCTCGCCGTCGATGCTCGCGCAGGCGCGGGAGCGAGTGGCTGCTGCAGGGGTCGACGTCGAGCTTCGCGAGCAGGACATGCGGGAGTTCGAGCTCGCCGAGCAGGCCGCGCTCATCTACTGCCCGTTCCGGGCGCTGCTCCACCTGCCCACGTGGGCGGACCGCCGACATGTCTTCGAACGTGTCGCGGCGGCCTTGCGGCCCGGTGGGCGCTTTGCCTGGAACGTGTTCGTGTTCGACATCGAGATCGCTGCGAGCTACGCCGACCGGCTTCGGCGCCGCCCTGACGGCAAGACCTGGGAATGGACCGAGTACGACGTCACGGACAACCGCATCGACGTCACCGCCTACGTCGACCAGCCCGGCAAGGATCCGCGGCGCCTGTCGCTCTGGTGGATCAACCGGTCGGAATGGGAAGGGCTGATCGACGTCGCCGGCCTGGAGGTCGAGGCGCTCTACGGCGACTTCGAGCGCGGCCCGTTTACCGAGTCGAGCCGCGAGTTCATCTGGGTCGCGAGGAAGCCCACGTGAAGGCGAGCCCGTACGACACGATCGCCGAGCTCTATGACCCGTGGAGCCGAAGCGTCGTCGAGGACGTCGGCTTCTACGTGGCCGAAGCGCGGAAATCGGGTGGAACCGTGGTCGAGCTCGGGATCGGGACCGGCCGGATCGCGATTCCGATCGCCGAGACCGGCAAGCGGGTGGTCGGAGTCGACTCTTCGCGCGAGATGTTGGCGGCATGCCGTCGCCACGCGGAGGACGCAGGCGTCGCAGAACTCCTCGACCTGCGGCTGGGCGACCTTCGGCACCCGCCGCTCGACGAGCAGGTGCCGCTCGTGATCTGTCCCTTTCGCTCCTACCTGCACCTGGCCGACGACGGCGACCGAATGGAGGCCCTAGCCGCAGCACGCAAGGCGCTCGTTCGCGGCGGGCGCCTGATCTTCGACGTCTTCGCCCCTGGAGATGACGACATCGCGACCACGCAAGGCCTTTGGCTCGAGCGCGAGCCGGACATCTTCGAGCGGGCCGACTGGGATACGGACGCACGGACGCTCACGCTCTCGGTCAAGGGGCCGGAAGGCGCGGCGACGATGGCGCTCTCCTGGATCTCGCGCGACGAGTGGATCGATCTGCTGGAGGAGGCAGGGTTCGTGGTCGAGGCCTGCTACGGCTGGTTCGACCGCACGCCGCACCGCGGTGGCGAGGACATGATCTTCGTCGCCAGGCGGACCTGATCAGCGGTTCTCCACACCACATAGGCGGGCGAATACCGATGTATGAACGGTGCCGATCTGGACACGGTAGTGCCGTGTGCAACGACTGACATAGCCGGGCGCCATCGGGCCTGAGAAGGCGTCGAATGGTTCTCGGCGGAGATTGGAGGCGAGAATCATGCTGACGAGGCGGCAGCTCCTCGAGCGAGGAGCCATTGGCGGCGCCGGACTCGTGTTGAGCCAGACGCCGTACGCGATCGGCGCCCCTCTCGAAGTGGGCGCCACACCAAGGCTGCGGAGGTGGGTGGAGACCCTTCCGATTCCGCCCGTCCTCGACGGTCGGGGCGGCGGCAAGAGCTTCACGATCGCCGCACGAGAGTCGACGACCTGGAAGTTCCACCCGGACCTGCCCGCCATGAGGACGTGGGGCTATTGGTCCGACAACCCTCAGGCGGGCCTGCCGTATCTGGGGCCGACGATCGAGGCGACCAGGCGGCCTAATGACAACACCGATACATCCGTGACGATCCGGTGGCGCAACGAGCTCGGCAACGCGTTCCTGCCGAATGACCCGACCATCATGGGCGCCGTGATGCCGGGCGAGCCGGCGCCGATCGTCACCCACCTCCACGGCGGGGAGAACCATCCGCAGTTCGACGGCACGCCGCTGCAGTGGTTCACCGCCGGGGGCGCGAGGGGGCCGCACTACATCACCGACACCTACACCTACTACAACGAGCAGCGGGCGAGCATGGTCTGGTACCACGACCACGCGCTCGGGAACACCCGCACGAACGTCTACGCAGGGCTCGCCGGCGCCTACCTCATCCGGGACGACCAGGACACGGGGGAAGACGGGAATCCACTCGGTCTCCCTGCCCGGCCCTATGAGATCCCGCTCGTCCTGCAGGACAAGACGTTCAACTCCGACGGCAGCATGTTCTACCCGACGGAGGGCGTGACCCCCGCTCACCCGGAATGGGTGCCAGAGTTCTTCGGCGACGTCGCCGTGGTCAACGCGAAAATCTGGCCCTACGTCGACGTCGAGCCGCGCCGCTATCGGCTTCGGATCGTGAACGGCTCGCAAGCGCGGTTCTATCGGCTGCACTTCGCCGACGAGAACAGCGGGCGAGAGCTGACCTTCTGGCAAATCGGAGCCGACGGCGGACTGCTGCGAGCGCCGGTGTCCATGACCGCCCTCCTCATCGCACCAGGCGAGCGGGCGGATCTCATCGTCGACTTCACCGGCCGAAGCAACCGTTCGTTCATCGTCACCAACAACGCGCGGGCGCCTTACCCCTTCGGCGGGCGCGCGACGTTGTCGCAGCTCTTGAAGATCCGCGTCAACCAGCCGCTTAACGGCACGGACGAGACGACTCCGGCGGACGAGCTGCAGCTCCCTGCCCTGCCAGCGCTCCCTGCGGCGTCCGTTCAGCGCGTGCAGCACCTCTCGGAGACGATCGACGACTTCTACGACGCACCCGTCGAGCTGAACGTCGAGGACGCCCCATACCTGAACGAGCAGACGCACCTGCCCGACGTCACGACACGGCCGCTGGAAAACGCGGTCGAGGACTGGCTACTCGTGAACACCACAGGCGACACCCATCCGATCCACCTCCACCTCG
>JBKPQP010000003.1:0-3731 GCA_046734155.1 Actinomycetota bacterium
CGCAGACGCGGCCGAGGTGGCCGGCGTAGAGGCTGCCGATCACCCCCGCGCCGACTATGCAGACGCGGTCGATACCACCCTCCGCAGCTGCTGCGCGCCGCGCGAGGCCAGCTCATGCGGGTCCTCGCGCCACAGCGACCCCTCAAGCTCGACGTCCGAGAAGATCTCGAGGTCGAAGAAGCCATCCCAGCGAAGCGCTTCCAGGATCGGCCCGAAGTCGACGACGCCGTCGCCCGGTAGGACCCGGTCGTTCGTGTTGCGGGTCGGCTCGCGCCAGTCGGCGAGGTGCACGCCGCGGATCCGCTCGCGGTGACGGCCGATCTGCTCGAGCGGCTCGCTCCAGACGTTCCAGGAGTCGAACATCAGGCCGACGTCGGCGCCGCTCTCGTCGACCAGCTCCGCCGCTTCGTCGAAAGAGCTGACGATCGTCCAGAAGTGGGCGAACTCCCGCTGGATCGGCTCGAGCGCGACCGGCACGCCCTGCGCTGCGCCCTCGTCGCCGATCGCTCTGATGCCTTCGAGGACAGCCTCGCGGTCGTCGCCCGGGCCGGTGAGGAAGAGCACGCATTCGGGCTCGAACGGCGCGACCCGCCGCACGCAGCTGCGGATCGCCTCGACGCGCTCGGCCGGATCCTCCGGGCCCTCAATCAGCGGCAGCGGCAGGATCGAGGGGACCGCGGGCACCACGGCCGCAGCGCCGAGACCACTGGCGCGGAAGCGCACGAGCGAGTCGTTCTCGAGCTTCATCTCCCAGATCCCGATCCCGTCCGCGCCGGCGGCCGCGTAGCCAGCGAGGTCGTCGGCGAACGACTGCGTCACGGTCGTGATCTCCGAGATCGAGAGCCTCACCGCCACCGCCGTCTGCGGAGCAGCTGCTTCGCGACCAGCGTTCCGGACCCCGCCCCGAGGCCCGGGCCGGGGTGCGTGCTCGCTCCGATGTGCCAGAGGCCCTTGACCGGCGTCGAGTGGCCGGGGCTCGAGGGAAGCGGTCGCCAGAGCAGGTTCTGGTCGAGCGTGAGCGCGCCCGAGTACGGGTCGCCCTGGTGCAGGTTGACGTTCGCCGCCTGCAGGTCGGCCGGCGAGAGGACGACCCGCTTTCGCAAGGCCGACTCCAGGTTCGTCAGGTGGCGAGCGATCCTCGCCTGGATCCGGTCGGCGTAGCGCTCGCGCAACTCCTCCGTCCAGGTGCCGTCGCCGGTGTCGAGCTCGCCCGCGGCGTCACCCTTCACGTGCCACGGCAGCTCCTGCAGCTGGATCCACAGCAGCCCGGCACCGTCGGGCGCGCGTGACGGATCCATCGTCAGCGGCTGCCCGACGACGACCGTCGCCTCGGCCGGCAGCAGCCCGCGCTCGGCCTCGTTGACCGCCCGCGAGACGCCGTCCAGGCCGGGCGTCACGTGGACGATCGCGGTCTGCGCCAGCCGCTCGTCTCCTTTCCAGCGCGGCGGCTCGGAGAGCGCGAAGTGGATCTGCATCTCCGAACGCCCGTAGCGGAAGCGCCGGCCGAGCTCCTCATGCCCCTCGACGAGCCGGCCGTAGAGCTGGGTTGGCGTGACGTTCGCGATCACCGCCTTCTCGACAGCGACCTCCTCGCCGTCGGCGAGCCGCACGCCCACGGCCCCGCCGTCGCGCACGAGTACCCGCTCCACGTCGCGGCCGGTCTCGCAGGCGCCGCCGTGGTCCTCGATCAGGCGGACGAGCGCGTCGACCAGGCGCGCACCGCCGCCGCGCGGTATCGGCATGCCGCCCTCCTGCACCGCGACGCCGATCACCTGCGTCATGAAGCCCGAGCCGGCGGCGTCGGGCCCGAGGCCGGTGTGGAGCACCCACGGCGCGAGCAGGCCGCGCGCCTGCTCGGACGCAAACGTCTGCGTCAGCCAGTCGCGGCTCGAGGCAAGCACGTTGCCGGTGAACTCCGCGGCGCCCGTGCGGCCGAGCCGCCGGAAGGCCTTCATCCCGAGCGTGATCCCGTCCCGGGACCAGAGCTCGGTGCCGAGGACGCCGAAGGCGAGATCCGCGTGGGAGAGGAAGGACTCGACCGCACCGGACCACTCGGGCCCCAGCTCGGCGACGTTCGCCTCGGTCGAGCGGAGCAGGAACGCTGCCTCGCCGTCCGGGAACAGCGTCGCCGTCGGGTGGTCGGTATTCAGGTACTCGAGCCCTCGCGCGGCCAGCTCGTCGCCGAGCTCCGCGTGCGCCGCGCCCCCGACCCAGAGTGGATGCCAGGCGCTGAAGACGTCGTGCAGGTAGCCGGGCTCGGTCAGCTCCGCCGTGCGGATGCAGCCGCCGAGCACGTCCTCGCGCTCGAGAACGCGGACGTTCCAGCCGCCGCGGGCGAGCAGCGCTGCGCAGACGAGCGAGTTGATCCCGCTGCCGACGACGACCGCGTCAGTCATCGACCAGGTCGCGGAACTCGTCGTCGCCGACGAGCCCGCGTTTCCGCGTCCCGAGCTCCTTCACCTTCGCGAGCACTTCGGCGCGCCGCTCCTCGGGAACGTCGAGCCCGAGCTCCTCCGCCTTGATCCGGATCGAGTCGAGGCCGCTCTTCTTGCCGAGCACGATCCCCCGCTCGGCGTTCACGAGCTCCGAGGAGTACGGCTCGATCGACGGGGGGTCGTGGAACTGGCTTGCGACGGCGCCGCTCTCCCGGCGGAAGAGCGTCTCGCCGGTGACGGGCTTCCATGGCTCGAGCTCGTACCCGGAGAGCTCGCGCACGCGCTCGGAGACCTCTCGCACCTTCTCGAGGCGCAGGTTCGACTCGACTCCGTAGAGCGCGCGCAGCGCCAGCGCGACCTCGCCCAGGTTCGCGTTGCCGGCCCGCTCGCCCATGCCGTTGATCGTCCCGTGCACCCAGCGCGCTCCCGCCCGCACCGCGGCGACGGCGGCGGCCGTCGCGAGGCCGAAGTCGTTGTGGCCGTGGAAGTGCACGGGCACGTCCTGGCCGACCCACTCAACGGTGCGGCCGACAAGGTCGGCGACGGCCTCGGGCGAGGCGATGCCCAGCGTGTCCACGACAGCGACCTCCTGCGCACCCGCATCCACCGCGGCCTTGTAGACCTGCTCATAGAAGTCCGGCTGCGCGCGGGTGGAGTCGACGCCGAAGAAGGCCGCATGGATGCCGTGCTCGGCCGCGAACCCCATGGCGGAGGTGATGCGGTCGAGCATCTTCTCGCGGCTGACGCCGATCGCGTCGAGCTTGAGATCCGAGATCGGCGACTCGATCACCGAGGCCCGAACGCCCAGCTCGACCAGCGCTTCGAGGTCCGCCGGCACGGCCCGCGAAAAGCCCCAGATCTCGGCCCGGAGCCCGGCGTCGGAGATCAGCCTGACCGCGTCCCAGTCGTCCTGCGAGACGCGGGGGAAGCCGGCCTCGATCCGGTCGATCCCGAGCTCGTCGAGCAAGCGGGCGATCTCGAGCTTCTGTTCCGGGTCGAGCACGACGCCGACGGTCTGCTCTCCGTCACGGAGCGTGGTGTCGTAGAGCCCAACCGTGCCGCCCTGGCGGTAGGCGTCGTTGAGCTCGCCGGTCCAGATCATCCGCAGACCACGCCGTCCGGGAACGACGAGAGCTTCTCGACGCCGTCTGCTGTGACGAGGAAGTTGTCCTCGACGCGCAGGCCGCCGCCGCCCTCCCAGTAGATCCCCGGCTCGATCGCCAGCACCATGCCCTCCTCGATCGTGCCCGGTCCGGCCTGGTGCGCGTAGGGCGGCTCGTGTGCGCGCGCGCCGAC
>JBKPQP010000004.1:0-4203 GCA_046734155.1 Actinomycetota bacterium
GATCACGTTCGCGGTTGCGGGCCAGGTGATGGGCGTCGTGATCACCTCGTCGCCGGGCCCCACCCCGACGGCAAGCAGCGCCAGGTGCAGCGCGGCGGTGCCGGATGCGACCGCGAGCACGTGCTCGGCCTGGACGTACTCGGCGAAGCGCCGCTCGAGTTCCGCCGCGCGCGGCCCGGTCGTCAGCCAGCCCGAGCGCAGGGTCTCGGCGACGGCCTCGATCTCCTCGTCACCGATCGCCGGCGGCTGGAACCCGAGCATGGTCTCACGCCTGGAAGAGACGCTCTCCACGCGACGAAGCGTAACGACGCGGCCCCACGGAAAGTTTCAGGCCTCAACACGCCGTCCTAACAACTCAGGCGTACGTTTTCACCATGCGTGCGTCGGCCCTTGCGCTTCTGGCCGCTCTCACTGTCGCCGTACCGGCTATCGCCGCTCCAAGTCGTCCTGGACGGACGGCGACGCTCACGTTCAAGCTCGTGACCATGAACGGCAAGCGGCATGTCCTCTCCCGGCACGTCATCGACCCGTACGTGTACTCCCTGTCGCCGGACCACACAAAGTTCGCGTACATCTCTCAGCGAGACAACGGCGAGAAGGACGCACCACTGATGGTTACAGACGTGCGGAGTCCACGAGAGCGTGTCCTCATCGATACCGGCTGGGCATTTTCGGGCGTCTCGTGGGCGCCGAGCGGTCGCCAGCTCGCGGTCATCGGACAGACGAACCAATTCGACGGCGGAGTCTGGCTCGTGAGCCCGGACGACGGCAACATCGAGCGGAAGTTGACGGCGCACGGGGTGGGGCTCCTGTGGTCGCCTGACTCCACATATCTCGCCCACAGCCGTCCGATCAGCGTTTTCTCGCTCGAGGCGGAGGAGGATCGCTTCGTGAGCAACGGGCATTCTCCGCAGTGGTCCCCGGACGGCGGCCGCATCGCATTCGTGCACAACACGCCCTTCCAGGGTCAAGTCATCGGCGTGGCGTCGGTACGAACGGGAGAAATTCGCGACCTCGTCCCCGGCCAGTACCCGACTTGGTCTCCCGACGGGCGCCGCATCGCGTTCATTCGCTTCATCGGAGACGCGTACCACATCGATCTCTGGGTCATGCCGAGTCGTCGGGGAAAGCCTCGTCGCCTCGCCCGCGGGCTGACTCCACTGACTCCGTTCGTCTGGTCGCCGAACGGCCGGCAGATTGCATACGTCAGAGGCACGACGTTGTTCGTCCGGAGGCTCGACGGCCGCGCCGGGCGCCGCCTGGCCTACGAGACCGCCGCCGTCACGCCACTCGCCTGGTCACGAGACGGCCGGCACCTCCTGTACTTCACGCTCAGGCGCTAGACAAGGCTCTCGGCAGCAACCTTGAAACGGATGAGGCTCGCCGCTTCATCGGCCCGCTGTAGAGCTTCGTCGCGGCCATCGCCGACAGCGAGAACAGCCCCGGCCCGATCGGCACCTCGGCGGAACGGGCCGAAGACGTGGCCCCGCTCGCGGTAGATGCGGACGTCCTGAACGCCTTCGACGGCACGCGCCTCGTCCGCGCCCTCGACCTCCTCGAGCACGCCCTCCGGCGGTACGAGGAAGCGCACGACGGCGCCGCCGACCTGCGGTTCCGCGCGCAGCGCCGCCGACCAGATCGACTCGCCGAGCGCGGTCTTGAGCGCGAGGCCGTTGAGGTCGACGCCGAGCGCGAGCTTTGCGAGCTCGGCATCGTGGCCGCCGCCGAGCCGCGCCGCGACCTCGATCACCTGCGGGCCGTCGGGCCCGATCCTGAGCTGCGTGTAACTGGGCCCGTTCTCGATCCCTAGCGCGCTGACCGCGGCCTCGGCGACTCTGGCAGCGTCCGGCACTGCTTTAGTCGTCGGGGAAACCTCCCGGTTCCCCCGAACCCCCTCCCCATGTCCGCTTCGCGGACGCGCGCTGAGCGCGGGCCAGACGTGCGCGAGCGCGACGCCGAACGCAGGCGGCTCGGCCGTCAGCCGGTCGGTGACTGTGAGCGGATGGAACTCGCCGCGGAGCGAGAAGGCGTTCACGGTCACCTCAGGCCCCTCCACGAGCTCCTCGATGATCGCGACGCCGCTCCGCGACTCCTCGAGCGCACGCGCGATCGCGGCCGGAAGGTCCTCTTCGGATCGGACGAGGGTCAGGCCCTTCTGCCCCTGCCGGTCCGGCGCCTTGACGACCGACGGCACGGGCAACCCGTCCTCCGGCTCGGAGACGATGTGCCAGCTCGGCTGCGGCACCTTCGCCTCGGCCAGAGCCTCGCGCTGCTTCTGCTTCGAGACGGCGCGATTCGCGACCGCAGCATCGATTGGATGCGGCAACCCAAGGCGCTCGGCCACGCGCGCGGCGATGCCGACAGGCCAGTCGATGCCCGGCGCGATGATCCCCTCGACTCCCTCGGCCGAGGCGAGGCGCTCGATCCCGTGCTCGTCCTCGGTCGAGATGATCGCCCTCCGGTCCGCGTAGCGAAACCCGGGTGCGGTCGGATCGCGGTCGAGCGCGATCACGAACAGCCCCTGCTCCCGAGCCGCCCCGAGCAGGCCGAGCTGCGCCGGCCCGGCCCCTAGGACGAGAAGACGTCTGCTGGTCGCCGCTCCGGGGCCCTCCACCAGGCCTCATTGTCGCGGTACCACGAGATGGTGCGCTCGAGCCCGTCCTCGAACGAGGTCCGCGCTCGCCAGCCGAGCAACCGCTCCGCTTTCTCGGTCGAGCCGATGTGCCGGTCGACCTGGCCGAGACGCTCCTCGACGTTCACCGTCAGCGAGGCGGGCTTCCCGAGCAGCTCGAGCACCTTGGACGCGATCTCGGTCACGGGGACGTCGATGCCCGTCGCGACGTTGATCACCTCGCCGACGACGGAGTCGTCTGCCGCGATGATCGCCTCGATCGCCTCCGCGTCGTCGTCCACGTACAGAAAATCGCGGCTCGCGTGGCCGTCGCCGTGGATCGTCAGGGGCTCGTCCGAGAGCGCCTGCGTGATGAAGCGCGGGATCACCTTCTCCGGATGCTGGCGCGGCCCGTAGTTGTTGAACGGGCGAACGATCACGATCGGGAGCCCGTAGGTGACGTAGTACGAGTATGCGAGACGATCGGCGCCGGCCTTCGTCGCCGCATACGGGCTGCGCGGGTTCAGCGGATGGTCCTCGTCCATCGGGTCGTGGAGCGCCGTGCCGTAGACCTCGCTCGACGAGAAGAGGATGAAGCGCTCGACGGGCTGCTCCCGGATCGCGTCGAGCAGGATCTGCGTGCCCTCGACGTTCGTCGTCACGAACTCGGACGCGCCGGCCTCGATCGACTTCGCGACGTGCGACTCGGCGGCCGCGTTGACGATCACGTCCACCTCGGCGACGACCTCGCGAACGAGGTCCGGGTCGCGGATGTCGCCGTGCACGAACGAGTGGCGCTCGTGCGAGGAGACTGCTGCGAGGTTGTCCATGCTGCCCGCGTAGGTGAGCGCGTCGAGTGACACGACCTCGTACGGCGTCGCCTGCAGGATGTGGCGCACGAAGTTGGAGGGAATGAACCCGGCTCCGCCGGTGACGAGAACGCGCTTGGCCTTCACGGCCCGCAAGCCTAGCTAGGCTCCACAGCCGTGACGAACTTCGTCGTCCTCTCAACCCAGCGCAGCGGCTCGACGTGGGTCGTCGACATGCTCGAGAGTCACCCGCGCGTGGTCGCGTACTCGGAGCTCTTCATGCACGGTGGCGAGGGAAGCCCGAAGTGGGGCGGCGAGAAGGATCTCCCGTACTGGCAGACGTACTCGCGCGGCAAGAACCGTTTGGCGAAGCCGTACTGGCTCTGGAAGTACCTCGGGCAGGCGTACCGCGAGCGGGACGGGATCGACGCGGTCGGCTTCAAGCTCATGTACAGCCAGCTGACACGGATCAGCCGGCCGCTGATGCCGTCCCTTTGGATGAAACGGGTTCGGATCATCCATCTCATCCGCCGCAACGCGCTCGACGTCGTGCTCTCCAAGGAGGCCGGCGCCGCACGGGGCGGCCGGCTGCACGCGCATGAGGGCAACAACGTCGAGCCGGTCCGGCTCAATCTCGACACGGACACGCTGCTGCGCCGGATGACGCTCCACGAGCGGGCGATCGCGGGGGCACGGGTCCGCTTCAAGCGCGTCGGCCTCCCCTACATGGAGGTCGTCTACGAGGACCTGGCCGCGGACGAGAGCGGCTTCGCGTCGCTGTTT
>JBKPQP010000005.1:0-8837 GCA_046734155.1 Actinomycetota bacterium
CGAGG
Organism: Actinomycetota bacterium; assembly: GCA_046734155.1. Classification (GTDB taxonomy): domain Bacteria; phylum Actinomycetota; class Thermoleophilia; order Gaiellales; family Gaiellaceae; genus VAXT01. Next base: position 6 of record JBKPQP010000005.1, read on the forward strand.
AGCCCGAACACTGCGAGAGTCGCCCACCACGCTCTCATGGAACCTTGAATCGGTGCCAAATGCGGCCCTCCCATCCCCCAAAAGGGGGAATCAGAACGAGGGATCGGATCCCCACTCCGGGGGACGCCGCGAGAGCGTACACCCGTGATAGTGCGAAGCAGGCGTTTCGACGATCCGGAGGGCAATTCTGCGGCACAACGGACATTTCTCGCGGCCCCCTGCGCGGGGTAGCTTCGGCATCGGCAGGTTCCTGTGCATCGGCCTGCTCGCGGTCACGGCCGCGTACGGCGCCGAGGCGCTCCTCGGCGTCCAGGGGCAGGTCGACGCGTTCTTCGACAGCTGGGTCTACAACGGGCTCTTGATAGCGGCGTCCTTCGCCTGCCTCGCGCGCAGCGTCGCGGTCAGAGGGGAGCGGCTTCCCTGGCTGCTGCTCGGCGTCGCCCTCGCGCTGTGGACGGCCGGCGACCTCTATTACTTCTTCGCGTTCTCACCCACGGCCGACGTGCCCATTCCGTCGGTGGCCGACCCGTTCTATCTCGCGTTCTATCCCGTCAGCTACGTCGCGCTGGCGCTGCTCCTGCGTAGGCGCATGCAGGGCTTCCGCGGCAACCTCTGGCTGGACGGCGTGATCGCCTCACTGGCCGTGGCCGCGCTCGGAGCCGCCGTCGTGTTCGACGAAGTGCTGAAGACGACCGGCGGGAGCACGCTCGTCGTCGCCATGAACCTCGCCTACCCCCTCGCCGACGTCCTGCTGCTCGCGCTCGTCGTGGCCACGTTCGCGCTCACCGGCTGGCGCTTCGACGCCACCTGGGCCTTCGTCGCGGTCGGCTTCGCGGTGTTCGCGCTCGTGGACAGCGTGTACCTGTACGAGACGGCCGCGGGGACGTACACGGAGGGCGGCGTGCTCGACGTCGGCTGGCCCCTCGGGCTGGCGCTCATTGCGTGCTCGGCCTGGCAGCCGATCCGCAGGCTCGAGGGCGTGCGCGACGAGGGCTGGCAGGCGCTGACGCTGCCGACGTTCTTCGCGCTCGTTGGGCTCTCGCTCCTCGTCTACGACCATTTCGTCCGGATCAACACGCTCGCGATGGTGCTCGCGTCGGCGACGATCGTCGCGGTCATCGTCCGCGCGGTGCTCACGTTTCGCGAGCGCGTGCAGCTATTGGCCGCGAGCCGTGAGGAGGCGTTGACGGATGCGCTGACCGGGCTCGGCAACCGGCGGCGGTTCATGCTCGAACTCGACGCGGCGCTGGAGGATGAACGCGCTCCCTTCGCGCTCGTCGTCTTCGACCTCGACGGCTTCAAGGCGTACAACGACTCGTTCGGACACTCCGCCGGTGATGCACTGCTCGCGCGCGTGGCGAGCCGGCTCGGCGCCGCGGTCGACGGAGAAGGACGTGCGTACAGGCTCGGCGGCGACGAGTTCTGCGTCCTGGCCGGCGCCACGGACCGAGCAACCGAGGATCTCGCAAGCCGGGCATCGGCTGCGCTGACGGAGGAAGGCGAAGGCTTCGCGGTCAGCTGCTCCTTCGGCGTGGTGCTGATGCCCTCGGAGGCAGCCACGCTGAGCGAAGCTCTGCGCATGGCCGACCATCGCATGTACCTCCACAAGCAGCGCCACCGTGCACCGGTCGAGGCGATCGACGCGCTCGGTGCGGCGAGCGGCGTCGCCGACGTGGCCGACCTCGCGGAGGCCGTCGCGCGCAAACTTCGCGTCTCGCAGGGCGAGCTGTCGAAGATCCGCCAGGCCGCCGAGCTGCACGACGTCGGCAAGCTCGCGATCCCGGAACAGATCCTCGGCAAGCCAGGCTCGCTGTCCGGAGACGAGTGGGAGTTCGTGAAGCGCCACCCGTTGATCGGGGAGCGCATACTCGCGGCCGCGCCCGACTTCGGAGCCGCCGCGAAGCTTGTCCGCTCGAGCCACGAGCGCTGGGACGGGACTGGCTATCCGGACGAGCTGTCTGGCCCTGAGATCCCCCTCGGCGCGCGGATCATCTCGGTCTGCGACGCGTTCGACGCGATGACGACGACGCGGCCGTACGCTCCCCAGCTCGGCTCGGAGGATGCAATGAGCGAGCTCGTGCGTTGCGCGGGAACCCAGTTCGACCCGGAGGTAGTGGCCACTTTCGCATCGGTCCAACTAGACCTGCAGACGGAGCTCGTCGCCTAGAGCCGCGCCGAGCAACGGCCGCGAGGCGCCATCAGGCGCCTCGCGATTACCAGTCGATATCCCTCGCTAGATCAGGGTGTGCGCGGGCCCTGGGGCTCCCGCGAGATGCTCTGGACGACCTCGCCCGTATCCTTCTCTTTCGCTTCCCGGGCAACGTCCGCCTGCGAGACCACGCCCACGAGGCTCTCGTTCTCGCCGGTGACCGCCAGGCGCCGCACCTGATGACGCGCCATGAGCTCGAGTGCGTCCGAGAGATCGTCGTCGGGATGGACGGTCACAAGCTCGCGTGAGGAGACTGCGGAAGCAGGCATCCCCTTTGGATCCTTGCCCTTCGCGATCGCGCGCACGACGATGTCCCTATCCGTGATGATCCCCACCAGCCGATCTTCTTCGACGACGGGGATCGAGCCGACGTCCTCCGCTTCCATCAACTCGGCGACCTCTGTCAGAGTCGTCTGCGGGTTCACAGCACGCGGACGACCGGTCATCACATCGCTGACTTTGGCACCCATGTTGCTCCTTCCATTGGTTTCCCTAGTGGGTCCCCGGCCCCTCGTTCGTGAAACGCCGTGACTAGGCGACGGCACTCAGACCTCGGTTTCCTGGCGCGTCGCTGCGTGCCCGTATGCCGGTGCGACAGTGCTGCGCCGCACGGCCCGCCAGCAGAAGGGTGCGCAGCGGCGCGAGGCCGGACGCGAAGCGTCCAGGCCGGCCAGGGAAGCGAGGTGGGCCGTGCAGGGATCGAACCTGCGACCTTGGGATTAAGAGTCCCCTGCTCTACCAGCTGAGCTAACGGCCCTGGCCGGGCGAGTGTAGCCGAGCCCTCTAGCCTGGCTCGTTCGCGTCGCGCGGCTGATCTGCACACTGATCGTGGCGTCACAGAACCTCGCGCGTCTGTTCGGGCGCGCCTGCGGCGTGCCCCTCAGGATTTTCGGCTGGGAACAGCCGAAAATCCCTTAACAGCGCCCTAACGCGCACCACGTACGCTTCGGCACGCGATGCGAGTGAAGGCGCTTCTGGCTCTGGCAGCCGCGTTGGCGGTTGTCTCGGCGTCCCTGTCCATCTCGCAGGCGCCGGCCAAGGAGACACGCCCGAAAGCGCAGTGCTCGCTCACCTCGACCGGGCTCGTTCCGCTGACCGACATGGGCAACCGGCGCTATCGCGGCTACCGCGGCGGCCTGTACCCCGGCGGCGTGAACAAGCCCTCGGCGAAGTACCTGAAGAAGGGCATGACGGCCTCGAAGCAGGTGCGCCCGATCAAGGGGAAGATCGTCCTCCTCTCGATCGGGATGTCGAACGCGAGCGCGGAGTTCTCCGCCTTCAAGCGCTCCTCCGACAACGACTCGCAAGTCAACTCGAAGCTCGTCGTCGTCGACGGCGCGCAGGACGGCTTCGACGCGACGAACGTGATCACGAAGCCCGCCTACTGGGACAACGTGGACTCGCGGCTCGACGCTGCCGGAGTGTCCGCCGCACAGGTCCAGGTCGTGTGGCTCAAGGAGGCGATCGCCGGCGAGCATCGGCGCTTCCCCAAAGACGCCAAGGCGCTTCAGGCCTCACTCCGAAAGATCATCAACACGATCCGCCTCCGCTATCCCAGGGTGCGGCTCGTGTACCTGTCGAGCCGAACCTACGGCGGCTACGCCATCACCGGCTGGAACCCGGAGCCTGCAGCGTACGACAGCGGCTACGCGGTCCGCGCCGTGATCCAGGAACGGATCAGCGGCAAGCTCAAGGGCCCGTGGGTCGGGTGGGGCCCGTACTTGTGGACCGACGGGCTGGCCGGCCGGAGCGACGGGCTCCAGTGGACCTGCGACGACGTCGAAGCCGATGGGACGCATCCTTCTAAGGCCGGCGTGCAGAAGGTCGTGACCCTGCTCACGACGTTCTTCAAGACCGACCCGACCGCGAAACGCTGGTACCTGGCTAGAGCGCACCCGTAGGGCGTCTGTACTATCGCCCCGCGGTGAAGGGACCAGTCGCAATCGTCGGCGCGGGCTACGTCGGCCTCCCGCTCGCCCAGGTGTTCGCCGGTGCCGGAAACCGGGTCGTCCTCGTCGAGTCGAACCCGGAGAAGGTCGAGCAGGTCAAGCGCGGCGAGAGCTACGTCCGCGACGTCCCGTCGGACGAGCTGCGGCGGCTCGTCGAGTCTGGGGCGATTGAGATCACGACCGACTACGACGTGCTCGAGGAAGCAGACGCGATCCTGATCGCCCTCCAGACGCCGCTCACGGCCCAGCGCGAGCCGGATCTCTCGATCGTGCTCGGCGCAGCCCTCGATATCGCACCTCGCCTCGAGAAGGGCCAGCTGGTCGTGCTCGAGTCGACGACCTATCCCGGTACCACGCGCGAACGGTTGGCGCCGATTCTCGAGACGGGGAGCGGCCTCGAGGCGGGCAAGGACTTCCATCTCGCCTTCTCACCGGAGCGCGTCGACCCAGGCCGCGAGGACTGGACGACCCGGAACACGCCGAAGATCGTCGGCGGCCTCACGCCAGCCTGCACCGAACGTGCCGTCGAGCTCTACAGCCGCGCGCTGGAGACGGTGCACCCGGTCTCCTCGCCCGAAGCCGCAGAGCTGACAAAGCTCCTCGAAAACATCTTCCGCTCGGTCAACATCGCCCTCGTCAACGAGCTCGCGCAGCTCTGCGACCGAATGCAGATCGACGTCTGGGAGGTGATCGGGGCAGCTGCAACGAAGCCCTTCGGGTTCATGAGCTTCCAGCCCGGCCCGGGGCTCGGCGGTCACTGCATGCCGATCGATCCCTTCTACCTGACCTGGAAGGCGCGCGAGTACGACTTCTACACCGAGTTCATCGAGCTCGCGGGCAAGGTCAACGAGAACATGCCGTACTGGTGCATCGGGAAGGTTGCCCGCGCGCTGAACGCGAACGAGAAGGCGCTCAAAGGCTCGAAGGTGCAGATCGTCGGCGTCTCGTACAAGGCGGACATCGAAGACACGCGCGAGTCGCCGGCGCTGAAGATGATCGGGCTGCTGCAGGAAGCCGAGGCGGACGTCTCGTACCACGACCCGTTCGTCCCCGAGCTGCCCGAGCACGGCCTGGCCTCGACACCGCTCGCGCCCGAGGCGACCGACTGCCTCGTGATCGTCACCGCCCACTCGGGCATCGACTACGACGACCTCGTCGAGCGCGCGCCGCTCGTCGTCGACCTGCGGAACGCGACAGGCTCGAACGGGACCGGGAACGGCAAGGTCTGGAAGCTGTGATTCGAATCGGCCACGCAGGGCTCGGCTACTGGGGCCCGAACCTCGCCCGGAACTTCGGCGCGCTCGCAGACCTGCGTTGGCTGTGCGACGTCTCGCCGGAGTTCCTGGAGACAGCGGCGAAGGCTCACCCCCAGGCTCGGGCGACGGCGGACTTTGGGGAGCTGATCGCCGACCCTGAGGTGGACGCGGTCGTGATCGCGACGCCGGTCGTCACGCACTACGAGCTTGCAAAGCAGGCCCTCACCGCCGGAAAGCACGTCTTCGTCGAGAAGCCCCAGGCGCAGTCGAGCGCCGAGGCGGAGGAGCTGGCGGCGCTCGCCCAGGAACGGGGCCTTGTGCTCATGCCCGGCTACCTCCTCCTCTATCACCCGGCGCTGCGCCGGCTGAAGGAGCTGATCGACGAAGGCGACCTCGGAGAGGTCCTCTACCTGTACGGGAACCGGCAGAACCTCGGGCAGATCCGCCGCGACGAGAACGCGCTCTGGTCGATCGGAGCGCAGGACCTGTCGATGATCCTGCACCTCGTCGGCGAGGAACCGGTCGAGGCGTGGGCGCGCGGCGAGTCCTTCCTGCGCAGCGGGATCGAGGACGTCGTCTTCTGCTACCTGCGCTTCCCGTCGGGCGTCGTGGCGCACATGCACGTCTCGTGGCTCGACCCGCACAAGATCCGCAAGCTGACCGTCGTCGGGCGCGACAAGATGGCCGTCTTCGACGACATGGAGCCGGACCGCAAGCTGACCGTCTACGACAAGGGCCCGGTCGAACGGCCCGCCAGCGACTGGCAGGTTCGCGTCGGCGACATCCACATCCCGAAGCTCCCGACGGAGGAGCCGCTCCGCCGCGAGGTCGCGTACTTCCTGGCGCTGGTCGGCGGCGAGGGCGACCCGCTCGTGCCGGCTCGCGAAGGGCTGGCGGTGATCCGCACGCTCGAGCAGCTGCAGGACTCCCTGGACCGCGCGCCGGCGTGAAAGTGGTCGCCGAGACCGCGGTCGTCTACCCGGGCACGGTGCTCGGCGAGGGCTGCGTGATCGGCGACCACGCAGTCGTCGGCAAGCAGCCCGCGCTGTCCGTGCGCTCGACCGCTCCCCGCGAGGAGCTGCCGCCGCTCGAGCTCGGGGCGGGGACGATCGTCTCGGCGGGCGCAATCGTGTTCGCCGGGACGCGCATCGGCGAGCGCGCGATCATCGGCGACCAGGCCTGTGTCCGTGAGCGGTGCGAGATCGGCGACGACGTCGTCATCGGGCGCGGTTCGCTCGTCGAGAACGACACCACGATCGGGGCACTGACGAAGGTCCAGGCGAACGCGTACGTGACCGCGTACTCGACGCTGGAGGAGGAGGTTTTCATCGCGCCGGGCGTGATCACGACGAACGACAACTTCATGGGCCGCACCGATAGGCGGCACGAGCTGCGGCGCGGGCCGACGATCCGGCGAGGCGCGCGTGTCGGCGGCGGAGCGGTCCTCTGTCCGGCGGTCGAGATCGGCGAGGAGGCCTATGTCGGAGCCGGAGCGGTCGTCGTACTGGACGTGCCTCCCCGGGCGGTCGTCGTCGGCAACCCTGCGCGGCAAATCCGCGAGGTCGCTACGGACGAGCTGCTCGGTCAGCCACCCGCGGGCGCTTCCGATACTTGAGCGTGTACCTGCCCGACCCGGGCGACGAGATCTTCACGACGACGTAGTACCAGCCGGTCTTCTGGACGCGGAGCTTGATCCGATCGAATGAGCCGGGCGACTTGGACTGGGCGGCCAGGAACCGCTGATTGACCGCGGATCCGCGGATTCTCGTCGTCCCCGGCTTCCAGAGGAACAGATCCGAGTTCGCTGCGGAGGGACCGCGTAACTGTGCCACGAGCTTCTGCCCGCGATGGATCTTGACCTTGTAGATGTCCTCGCGATCGTCCCAGTAATCGATCGTGGCGCTGATCCGCTGGCCCTTGCGGCCCCAGAGCGCGGTCGCCGTCGAAACTCGGTCGTTCGCCTCGTAGCGGTCCGGCTCCGGATAGGGGTCGCTGAGCGCGCGAACGGCGCTGCCGACGTCGAGGAGGCCCCACCCGGTGAGTGGGTCGCGCCCGAAGTAGCAGCGGAGGCAGCCCGTGTCGCGGTTCGAGTCGAGTGCGGCCCTCGTGAGGATCGTCGAGACCTGATCCGACTGCAGCGCGGGATCGGTCGCGAACAGAAGCGCCGCGGCCGCGGACACCTGCGGAGCGGCGAACGACGTGCCCTCGCCGCGGCGGAACTCGATCGGCCCGCAGTCCGAGTACCCCTGCGGGATGCAGCTGGGCCTCGTGGTGAGCGTCAGCGCTTTGGGAAGCGTCGAGAAGATCGACTCCCCGGGGGCCGCGATGTCGACGTAGCGCGCGTCTCGGTTCGAGAAATTCGGCACCGACCCGTCGCGGTTCAGCGCGCTCACTCCGAGCACGTGTGGAAGCGCGGCCGGATAGCCCGCGTAGTTCCACGGCTCGGTCGGCGCGCTGTCGGCGTTCCCGACCGCCGCGACGACGAGCACGCCTTTGCTGACGGCGTACTGGACGGCCGCGGCCTCGAGCGGCGAGTACGTGTCGAGGCTCCGGTCGTGCGGGTCACGCACTCCACCGAAGCTCATGTTGATCACTTGCGCGCCGCGATCGACGGCCCAGTGGATCGCACGGGCCTCGGCGTCCGGCGAGATCGTCCCGTCTGCGCGAACGATCTTCGCGATCAGCAGCCCGACGGGGAAGCCGACGCCTGCGATGCCCGTCCCATTGTTCAGCGCGGCCGCGACCTCGCCCGCGACGAAGGTCCCGTGGCCGTTCGTGTCGGTCTCCCACGAGCTGGAGACGAAGGTGCGCCCGTCGACGACCTGGCCTTGCAGGTCCGGATGTGTGTCGTCGATTCCGGAGTCGAGCACGGCGACGCGCACGGTCGGGAGCGGGGGCATCTGCGGCCACGCGTCGAAGGCGTGAATCCGGGCGAGATACCACTGCTTGCTCAGCAGCGGATCGTTCGGCGTGAACGAGAGGCGCCTCGAGGGCCGCATGCGCTCCACCCAGGAGGTTCCCGGGACGGACTTCAGTTCGCCCGCATGCCTCGCGCGCACGGACAGCGCGAACGCTCCGATCCTCGTCACCGGCTCGCCGGTCAAGGCCTGAACCTCGCGCGCAACCCTCCGTTCGTCGGCACCCTTCTGGATCCCGATTGCGAACCGGCCGGCCGAAGCCTGTGCGGGCACGGCCAGAGCGAGCACGAAGGCCGCGAGGACGAGCCGCTTCATGCCGGCCCCACGGTCAGCGTCGGGCTCACGCCAGGAACGAAGCCACGGCCTGGAGCGAGGCGTGCGCGGTACTGGCCCGGAGTCAGGGTCACGTGCGCCTGGAAGTCTCCGCTCTGGTCGATCGTCGCGCGTGCGATCGTCTTCCACCGGGCGCCGTCGAACCGCTGAAAGGCGACGCTCCCGCC
>JBKPQP010000006.1:0-12472 GCA_046734155.1 Actinomycetota bacterium
TCAGCGGCACGAGCAGCAATGCGCCGAGCCCGAACGACGCCGCGTCGATCAGCAGCGCCGACCCCGGACTGCCGGCCGCGACGATTGCGCCGCCGATCGCCGGGCCGACGATCCGGGTCGCGTTCCGCGCCAGCCCGAGCAGCGCGTTCGCCTGCTGGAGCCGTCCGGGACTGATCGTCGCGGGGATCAGGCCGGTCGAGGCGGGCAGGTAGAAGCCCTCGGCGAGCCCGTAGACCGCTTGAAGCCCGATGAGCATCGGGATCGTCGCCGAGTCGGTCAGGACGAGGGTTCCGGTGATCGCCTGCACGACGCCCTGGACGATCGCGACAGCGATCAGCACGAGGTGGCGCGGCAGCCGGTCGGCCCAGACGCCCGCGGCGAGCACGATTGCTGCGTCCGCGACCTGCCGTGCCGCGAGCACGAGCCCGAGCGCGATCGCCGAGTCGGAGACCTGGAGCACGGCGAACACGAGCGCGACAACAGAGATGCCGTCGCCGAGCCCGGAGATCGTCGAGCTTGCGAAGAGGAGGCGGAAGTTGCGTTCGGCTAATGCGCCGACGGCAGCTCGGAGGCGCATAGCCAGCTTTTACCGCATTTGCCGGAAGACGGAACTCCGGCCATACTGGGGACATAGTCGCTGCCTGACCGCATCCGCCTTCAACGCTCGGACTCGGAGAGTCCGCGGCCGTACGATGCGCGCATGGAGCCGCTCTACCAACCGCAGGGAATCGAGGAGCGCTGGCAGCGCACCTGGGAGGACGAGGGTCTCTACAACGCCGAGCCCGGGAGCGGCCGCGAGACGTTCGTCGTCGCACACCCGCCGCCGAACGTCACCGGAGCGTTGCATACGGGCCACGCGCTCCAGATCTCGCTCGCCGACGCACTCGTGCGCTGGCATCGGATGCGCGGTTTCGAGACAGCGTTCCTGACCGGCTACGACCACGCGGGGATCTCGACGCAGACCGCGGTCGAGAAGCACCTGGCCGACCAGGGCAAGTCGCGGAACGACTACGGGCGCGAGAAATTCGTGGAGCTCGTCTGGGATTGGCTTCGCGAGTACGGCGGCACGATCATGGGCCAGTTCCGCCGAATGGGCGCCTCGATGGACTACCGGCGCGAGCGCTTCACGATGGACGACGGGTATGTGCGCGCAGTGATGCGCTTCTTCGTCCACTTGCACGAGAAGGGCTGGATCTATCGCGCGAACCGGATCATCAACTGGTGCCCGCACCACGAGACGGCGCTCTCCGATCTCGAGCTGATCCACGAGGAGGTGGACGACGCGCTGACCTATGTGCGCTACCCGTTCGCGGACGATCCGGCGGGCGGCGTGACGATCGCGACGGCGCGTCCGGCGACGATCCTCGCCGACGTTGCCGTGGCTGTGAATCCCGACGACGAGCGCTGGCGCGACGCCGTTGGGCGCGAGGTGCTCGTGCCGTTCGTCGAGCGCCCGGTGCCGGTGATCGCGGACGAGCGCGTGGACATCGAGTTCGGCACTGGGGCGCTCAAGGTCACGCCTGCGCACGATCCACTCGACTTCGAGATCGGCCGCGACCATGAACTGCCCGAGCCGTCCGTGATCGGCCTCGACGGGCGGATGAACGAGGAGGCGGGCGAGCTGGCAGGCCTGACCCAGGAAGAGGCGGGCGAGCGCGTCCTCGCCTGGATCAGGGAGCGCGGACTGCTCGAGAAGCGCGAGTCGTACCGGCATACGGTCGCGCTCTGTGAACGCTGCAAGTCGAGGATCGAGCCGCTCATCTCGCTTCAGTGGTGGTGCTCGATGGAAGAGCTCAAGCAGCCGGCGCTCGAGGCGCTGCGGTCACGCCGCGTCCGGTACCACCCGGAGCCGCAGCACCGCTTTGCGATCGACTCGCTCGAGAACGCGCCGGACTGGAACATCTCGCGCCAGATCTGGTGGGGCCACCAGATCCCTGTCTGGGAATGCCCGAACGGTCACGAGACCGTCGCGGAGACAGACCCAGACGCTTGCGCCGAATGTGGCTCGAAGGAGCTAATTCGAAGCGAGGACGTGCTGGACACCTGGTTCTCGTCGGCGCTCTGGCCGTTCGCGATCCTCGGTTGGCCCGAGGAGACGCCCGAGCTTCACGCCTGGTATCCGGGCACGCTGAACACCACCGCGCGCGAGATCATCCGCCTCTGGGAGAACCGGATGATCTTCTCGGGGCTCGAGATGGTCGGAGACATCCCTTTCAGCGACGTAATCATCCACACGACGGTGCTCGCCCCGGATGGGCGGCGGATGTCGAAGAGCCTCGGGACCGGCCTCGACCCGCTCGAGTTGATCGACGCGCACGGCGCCGACGCGACGCGGTACGGGCTGCTGAAGATGTCGTCTTCGCAGGACGTGCGCTTCGCTATCGGCGCGGTCGAGGAGGGCCGCAAGCTCGCGAACAAGCTCTGGAATGCGAGCCGCCTCGTGCTCGGGGCGGGCTCGCCGGAGGGTGAACCACGTCCCGAAGCGCTCGAGGAGCGCTGGATCTTCGCCAGGCTCGACGAGACGCGCAAGGAGCTCGATGCCGACCTCGGCGCATTCGATTTCTCACACGCGGTCGACCGCCTCTATCACCTGACCTTCGACGACTTCTGTGACTGGTACCTCGAGGCGATCAAGCCCCGGCTGAACGAGCCGCAGGTCCGCGCGACAGCCCTCGCCGCGCTCGAACGGCTGCTCGCCCTGCTCCATCCGGTGGTGCCGCACGTGACCGAGGAGATCTGGTCGCAGCTTCCGGACCGCGAGACGCGGCTGATCATCGCTCAATGGCCCGAGCCCGACGAACGCTTCGCCAGCGATCGGCACGCGCTCGACCGCGCCCAGGAAGCCGCAGCCATCTTCCGCCGGAGCGGCGTCCGCGCTGACCTCGACGGCGACGACCGGCGCATCTTCGAAGCCGTCGTCAGGCCCGAGCGCATTAGGGCCGACGGCAACGCGGACGCGGAAGCCGAACGGCTCCGCAAGGAGATCGCCCGCGCCGAGGGCATGCTCGCCAACGAGCGGTTCACCTCGAAAGCCCCCGCCGAGGTCGTCGAGGCCGAGCGCGAGAAGCTCGAGCGTTATCGCCGTGAGCTCGATGCCATCAGCAACTAGGCCGACGGACGCGACAGCCTGGGTCGCCTCACTCAGCCCGTGGCCCGAGGAGTTCGGCCTCGACGGGATGAGGTCGCTGCTCGGCCGTGTCGGCGATCCGCAGGATGCCTATCCGGCGATTCATGTCGTCGGCACGAACGGGAAGTCGACGGCCACCCGCACGATCGCCGAGCTCCTCCGCAGCGAAGGCCTGCGCGTGGGCGCCTACACCTCGCCGCACGTCGCCGGCTGGCACGAGCGGCTGGATTGTGATCCGGAAACGTTCGACCGGGCCGTCGCGCGCGTTCGCGGTCCGGCCGAGGAGCTCGGTTCGACGCAGTTCGAGGTGTTGACCGCGGCCGCCCTGCTCGAGTTCGCCGAGCAGGGAGTCGACGTGGCCGTCGTCGAGGCTGGGCTGGGCGGGCGGCTCGATGCGACGAACGTCGTCGACGCGGAGGTCGTCCTTCTGACCAACGTCGCGCTCGAGCACACCGAGGTGCTCGGCGACACGCGCGAGGAGATCGCGCAGGAGAAGCTTGCGGTCGCTCATGCGGCCAGAGTGGTTGTCATGTTGGACAACACGTTCGAGGCCTTCGTGCCGGGGAATACTGGGACGGTCAATGGAGGCGCACGCGAAGCGGCAGAGTCGTTCCTCGGACGGACGATCGAACACGACGCCGACGTCGCGCTGGCCGGCCGCCTCGAACGCCGCGGCGACGAGATCCGCGACGGCGCGCACACGCCCGAAGCGGTCGACTGGCTGCTGGCGCGCATCCCCGCACGCGACTACGTCCTCTGCGTCTCGTTTCTGCGCGAGAAACGCGTCGACGAGCTCCTCGAACGGCTCGGTCGCGCGGGCAGCACGATCATCGCGACGAGCTCCAGCAACCCGCGGGCGCTTCCCGCGAGGGAGCTCGCCGCTCGGGCCGAGGCACACTTCTCAGACGTCTACACGGTCGCCAATCCGCGAAAGGCGCTCGCGCGCTCACACTCGTTCGGGCGCCCGGTTCTCGTCACCGGCTCGCTCTACCTGCTCGCGGACCTCCACGCGCGAGAGGAAGACGGTGCAGGTTGACGAAAGCTGGCGAACGGATCACCGTCTTCGCGTTCGCGGCAGTCGTGGTGCTGTCGATCGTGGGGATCGCGTTCGCTCTCGGTTACATCGTCGGTCAACTTCTCCTATAACGGGGGAACGGAAGTGAAGACAGTTCTCGCAGCGAGTGGAGATTCCGGGTTCTTCGGGACACTTCACGACTTCTTCGGCTCGGGCTCGTGGCCGGTCCTGCGGAACGTGGGGATCTTCATGGTCCTCGTCTTCTGGCTCGCGGTCGGTTACTGGGTGTTCAAGGACGCGCGGCGTCGGATCGAGGATCCGTGGCTCGTGGGGGCTGCGACCATCCTCGGCCTCGTGCCGCCTTTCGTGGGCGCATTCATCTACATGCTCTTCCGGCCGCCCGAGTACCTCGAGGACGTGCACGAACGGCAGCTCGAGATCAAGGCGATGGAGGAAAGCCTCGGCCGGGGGCGGAACCAGAGCTGCCCAGTCTGCCGCGCGGATATCGACGAGACGTTCCTCGTCTGCCCGGTCTGCACGACACGCCTGCGCCAGGCCTGCGTGAACTGCAAGGCGCCGCTGGAGCCGCTCTGGCAGGTGTGTCCGTACTGCGAGACGCCGATCGAGTCGACGGTGCCCATCCAGTTCCCGCCGCTCGAAGCGGAAGCCCCGCGTCAGGAAACCGGGTCCGAGTAGAGTCGCCGCCCATGGCGGCAGAGCGCACACTCGTCCTGATCAAGCCCGACGCAATGCGGCGCGGGCTGGCCGGCGACATCCTGCGCCGCTTCGAGCAGCGCGGGCTCGAGATCCAGGAGGCGCGCCTGCTCACGGTCGACCAGCAGCTTGCGCAGAAGCATTACGCAGAGCACGCGGAGAAGCCGTTCTTCGGCGAGCTCGTCGAGTTCATCACTTCGGGGCCGACCCTGGCGCTCGTGCTGGCAGGGGAAGGGGCGATCGCGACCGTCCGCACGACGATGGGCGCGACGAACCCGGCCGACGCCGGCCCCGGAACGATTCGCGGCGACCTCGCGCTCTCGATGCCAGACAACCTCGTGCACGGCTCGGACTCGCCCGAGTCGGCGGCACGCGAGATCGCGCTCTGGTTTGACTGACTACCTCGACCGGAACCGCGAGGTCTGGACGAAGGCGAACGCGGAGTACACGGACGCCCGCGCGCGCGAGGCGTGGGCTGCCGAGGAGATTACGTGGGGAATGTTCGGGCCGAGCGACTCGGAGCTCGACGTGCTCGGCGACGTGTCCGGCAAAGACGTCATCGAGCTCGGCTGCGGCACGGCGTACTTCGGCTCGTGGCTTGCTCGGCGAGGCGCGCGCGTGACCGGAATCGATCTCACTCCGGCTCAGCTGGACACGGCTCGGCGGATGAGCGAGGAGACCGGCGTCGCGCTAGAGCTGATCGAGGGCAACGCCGAAGACGTGCCGCTTCCAGACGCGTCCTTCGACGTGGCGCTATCCGAGTACGGCGCCTCGATCTGGTGCGACCCGTACAAGTGGATCCCCGAGGCGGCGCGCCTGCTGCGACCGGGCGGTGAGCTCGTCTTCCTCTGCAACTCGCCCCTCTCGGTGCTCTGCTCGCCGGACGAGCCGGACGGAAAGGTCGGCGAAAAGCTTCTGCGGCCGCAGTTCGGGATGCATCGCATGGACTGGGAGGGCCAGGACGAGGGGACGGACTTCCATTTGGCCCACGGCGACATGCTCCGGCTGCTAGTGGACAGCGGCCTCGACGTCGTGGGGCTCTGGGAGATCCAGGCCACCGAGTCTTCGGAGGATCACAGCTACTACGACTTCGTCTCGGCCGAGTGGGCGCGCAAGTGGCCGGCCGAGGAGATCTGGAAGGCCCGCAAGCGCGGGTGAGCGTTCCACCGGCTCCGCCGATCATCCTCGCGTCCGTCTCGCCGCAGCGGCGGGCGATTCTCGAACAGCTTGGAGTCCCGTTCGAAGTGGTGCCCCCTAGCTACGAGGAACGCGGGGGCGATCCGGTCGAGCTTGCGGCGGGGAAGGCTCGATCCGTGGACGGCGGCGAGTGCCCAGTGCTCGGGGTCGACACGGAGGTCGTGGTCGATGGCGACGCGCTTGGCAAGCCGGCCGGCCCCGGAGAAGCCGAGGCGATGCTGGAGCGGCTCGCTGGTCGCACGCATGAGGTCGTTTCAGGCCTCTGCCTGCGAACGGCCGCCTGGGAGGAGCTCCACAGCGAGACGACTCTCGTCACGTTCCGTCCTCTTGATGCACGGGACCTGGCCCACTACGTCGCGAGCGGAGAGTGGGAGGGACGCGCCGGCGCATACGCGATCCAGGGGCTCGGCGCGTCGCTCGTGGAGCGGATCGAGGGCGACTACCTGAACGTGGTCGGTCTGCCGGCGGCCCGTCTAGTCCGGATCCTCTCCGAGCGGTTTGCAGGGCTTTACGGCTTTGGGTAGTTCACGCGTTCCTTCGAAGTTTCACTAGACTCGGCGCGGGACGATGGGCTTCCTTGGGTACTTCAACGGCTTCGGCGGCCGCGACATGGCCGTGGACTTGGGCACTGCGAACACGCTCGTCTACGTGCGCGGGCGTGGGATCGTGCTCTCCGAACCGTCCGTGGTCGCGATCGACCAGCGTTCGGGTGAAGTCCACGCTGTCGGCGTCGAGGCGAAGCGCATGCTGGGCCGCACACCGGGCACCATCAGCGCTATCCGTCCGCTCAAGGACGGCGTCATCGCGGACTTCGACGTCACGGAGCAGATGCTCCGGCACTTCATCCAGAAGGTCCACCAGCACCGCTTCGCCCACCCGAGAGTCGTCGTCTGCGTCCCGTCGGGAGTCACGGGTGTCGAGAAGCGCGCCGTCGAAGAAGCGACCCTCTCGGCCGGTGCCAGAGAAGCCCACCTGATCGAAGAGCCGATGGCCGCCGCGATCGGCGCCGGCCTCCCGGTCAGCGAGCCGACCGGGAACATGATCGTCGACGTCGGCGGCGGCACCACCGAGGTCGCGGTCATCTCGCTCGGCGGCATCGTCGTCTCCCAGTCCCTCAGGGTCGGCGGCGACGAGATGGACGAGGCCATCACCAGCCACATCAAGAAGGAGTACAAGCTCCTGATCGGCCAGCAGACGGCCGAGGAGATCAAGCTCGAGGTCGGCTCCGCGTTCCAGCTCAAGGACGAGGTGCAAGCCGAGGTCCGAGGCCGCGACATGCTGACCGGCCTCCCGAAGACGGTCGTCATCAGCTCGGACGAGGTCCGGCATGCCCTCGAGGAGCCGGTCGGCCAGATCCTTGACGCGATCCGCTCGACCCTCGACAAGACGCCGCCCGAGCTCGCAGCGGACATCATGGACCGCGGCATCGTCCTCGCCGGCGGCGGCGCGCTCCTCTCAGGCCTCGACGAACGGCTGCGCCACGAGACGCAGATGCCCGCGCAACTCGCCGAATCGCCCCTGACTTGCGTCGCGGTCGGCTCCGGCCGCAGCCTCGAGGTGCTCGAGGTGATGCAGCGCGCCGCGAAGAACCGGGCCAAGAGCCGCAACGGCTACCGGCGCTAGACCTTCGATCTCGCCGCGCACTTCGCTACCCTCCTAAACCGTGCCTAGGACTCGCAGCGCGCGGGTGGCGGCGCTGGGCTCTCCGGTCCGACGCGCGGTTGCCCCCCGGTATTCCTCTAGGACGTCAGGCCCCCTGCGCAGGCGGCTCGTCGTCGGCCTGCTCGTGCTCGCGTCGCTGGTGATGATCACCGTCTACTTCCGCGAGTCGCCGAACGGGAGCCTGCATGGTGTCCAGAGCGCTGGATCGAGCGCGCTCCGGCCCTTCGAGATCGCGGCCAACCGCATCGCGCGCCCGTTCCACGACGCCTACAACTGGACGGCCGACGTCTTCCACGCGAAGGCCGAGAACAAGCAGCTCCGGGAGGACAACAAGCGCCTCCAGCAGGAAGCGATCCAGGCGGCGACCCAGGCGCAGGAGGCCGTGGCGCTCCAGAAGCTGGTGAAGCTCAAGCGCGCGCCGGCCTACCAGGACTACGCGCGGACGGCTGTCACCGCGGAGGTCCTCTCCAACCCGGTCAGCCAGTTCGACCAAACGGTCCTCATCGCGGCCGGCCGCGACAGCGGCATCCGCGTGTACGACGCAGTGGTCACCGACCGCGGGCTCGTCGGCCAGGTAAGCAAAGTGGCGAATAACACCGCGCTCGTCACGCTGCTCACCGACAAAGAGAGCGCCGTCACGGCGAAGGACCTCCAGACCGGCGCGATCGGAATCGTCCACCACAGCCAGGGGCCAGAAGACCTGCTCTTTCTCGACCGGGTCGCGAAGAACAAGGTCGTGGATCGCGGCGACGTTGTCATCACGGCAGGCCAGCTGTCTGGCCACCGCCTCTCGTCCTTCTACCCGAAGAACATCCAGATCGGCCGCGTGACGCGCGTTGGCCAAACGGACGTCGACCCGTTCCAGGACGTGCAGGTGATGCCGTTCGTCGACTTCTCGTCGCTCCAGTACGTGCTCGTCCTCGCCAGCCACAAGCCGCGCTTGCAGATGCCCTGATGGCTCCCGCCGCGAAAGCAGCCGTCCTCTTCTTCTTCGTGACGATCGTCCAGGTGACCATCGTTTCGTCGATCGGGATCCTCGGCGGCTCGCCCGACCTCGTGCTCGTCACGCTCGTCGCGGTCGCGCTGACCCAGGGCTCGATCTTCGGCGCCTTCTGTGGCTTCTGGGCAGGCCTGCTGATCGACATCGCAACACTGGGCACGCTCGGCTTCACATCGCTTTTGCTGACGCTGGCCGGCTTCTGGATCGGACGCTACGGCGAGACGACCGGACGCGACCGCGCGCACGCGCCACTCTTGTCCGTCGCCGTCGTGACCGTGCTCTACGCCGCCGGGTCGCTCGTCATGCACTTCCTCCTCCGCGAGCCGGCTCCCGCGCAGGTCGTCCTCTTCGAGGAGTTGCCCGGGACGATCGTGCTCAACCTCCTGATCACGCTGCCCGTCTTCGCGCTCGTGCGTCGTCTGTTCGCCACGCCCGAACGGACCGCTCCGGAGGTCGAGTTCGTTGGCTAGCCGCCCGATCCCCATCCGGCCCGGCCGCTTTCTCCCGAGAGATCCGCGCGTCGATGCTCCCTATCGGCTGACCCCGCAGCTCGTCTTCCGCATCGGGATCCTCGGCTTCCTCACGCTTGCGGCGTTCGCGGTCCTCTTCTTCCGGCTCTGGGCGCTCCAGGTGCTGTCCGGGAACCAGTACCTCGTCGCGGCCGAGAACAACCAGCTGCGCGTCATGCGGACGGATGCTCCACGCGGACCGGTCGAGGACCGTTACGGCCGCATGCTCGTCGACAACACGAACGCGACCGCGGTCAAGATCTGGCCCGCCGACCTGCCCAAGCACGGCGCCTATGCGGAGCTCAGACGCCTCGCCGGAATCCTTCAAGTGCCCCTCTCCGACATCACGCGCGAGGTCAAGAAGCACCGCGGGGACCCCGTTACGCCGGTCACCGTCCGCGACGACGTCGGAGAGAACGACGTCCGCTACCTGTATGAGCACCAGTCCGAATTCCCGGGCATGACGATTGCCGACACGTTCGTCCGGAACTACCCCTTCGGCGACCTCGCGGCGCACATCCTCGGCTACGTGGGCGAGATCTCGGACGAGCAGCTGAAGTCCAGCAAGGGCTACGTGCTCGGCGACAAGGTCGGCCAGGCGGGAATCGAGTCCTCGTTCGACAAGGAGCTTCGCGGTCGGCCGGGCCTGAGCCAGCTGCGGGTCGACTCGCTCGGGCGGCCGATCAGCCCGATCGAGCTGCGGACCCCGGTCACGCCCGGCTACGCGGTGCGGCTCACCCTCGATGCAAAGGTCCAGCGCGCGGCCCAGAAGGCGATCGTCGACGGCATCAACCTGGCCCAGGCCAACCACCAGTGGTACGCGAAGGCCGGCGCAATCGTCGCCCTCGACCCCCGGGACGGCGCGATCCGGGCCCTCGCCTCGTACCCGACCTTCGACCCGAAGGCCTTCACGAGCCACAAGAAGAACGCCCTCTCCTTCCTGACCAATCCGAACGTGGCCAAGGCGGAGGACTATCCGGCGCTCGACCGCGCAATCGCGGGCGCATATCCACCCGGCTCGACGTTCAAGCCGGTGACGGCGCTTGCGGCGATGCAGGAGCACATCCTCTCACCGTTCACGGCGCTGCCGTGCACGGGCTCGTACAAGGTCGCGGGTCAGACGTTCAACAACTGGGACCCGTTCGTGAACACGTCGATGACGCTGCCGACCGCGATCGCCCAGTCGTGCGACACGTACTTCTACCAGGTGGGCAAGGCGTTCTACGACCTGCCGCCGGACCGCGGCCAGCCGCTCCAGCGCTGGGCCAGGAGCTTCGGTTTCGGGCAGCAGCCGGGCCTCGACGTGGGCCCCGCGACCTCCGGCCTCCTGCCGACGATCGACTGGAAGCACGAGACCTTCACGAAGAAGACCGACCCGTGCTGCTGGCAGGTCGACCGCCTCTGGAAACCTGGCGATTCGATCCAGCTTGCGATCGGCCAGAAGGACATGCTCGCCTCGCCGCTCCAGATGGCGCGCTTCTACGCGCTGCTCGCGAACGGCGGCAAGCTGGTGACGCCGCACCTCGTCTCGGCAATCGAGCAGCCCGGCCCGCAGAACGGGCCGCAGCAGGGAGCCCTCGTGCTCCGCCGCTACCAGGCGCCGGTGAAGGAGCTCAACCTCGATCCGGGCGCGATCACGGCGATCCGCGACGGGCTCTACGAGGCCACGCACTCCGGGCTCGGCACCTCGGCGAGCACGTTCGGCCACTATCCGGTCGCGATCGCGGGCAAGACCGGAACCGCCGAGACGCACGCCGAATCCGGTTCGTACGCGGTCAAGACGGACACGTCATGGTGGTGCGGGTTCGGCCCGTTCGCCGCGCCGCGGCTCGTTGTCTGCGCGGTGATCGAGAACGGCGGCTTCGGCGGCGAGGTCGCAGCTCCGTCCGCGCTCCAGGTGTTCGCGCAGTTCTTTGGGATCAAGGCCGTCAACGTGAGCACGGCGCACACGGACTGATGGCCGACTACGCAGCCGACAGACGATTCGCGATCCGCCAGCGCGCACGCGCGCGCGAGAGCACGTACCTGCGCAACCTCGACTGGGTGCTCCTCGGCGCGGTCGGCGCGATCGTCGCGTACGGCCTCTGGGTGATCTCCGGAATCACGAAGGACGACATCCCGGGCAACCCGAACTACTACGTCGTCCGCCAGGCCGCGTACGCACTCGTCGGCTGTGCCGGGCTCGCCGGGATGACGCTGCTCGACCCGGGTTTCTGGCGCAAGCACTCGCGCATCGTCTACGGCGTGCTGATCGCGATGCTCGTCCTGACGCCCGTGCTCGGCTCGAGCGTGCGCAATACGCGGCGCTGGATCGACATCGGGCCGTTCCGCTTCCAGCCGTCCGAGTTCGGGAAGCTCCTGCTCGTGCTGTTCCTGGCCGCGTTCCTCGCCGATCGCGGCAAACGGATCTACGAGCGGCGGACGACTCTGACGGCGGTGGGGCTCGCGGCGATCCCGATGATGCTCGTCTTCCTGCAGCCGGACTTCGGGACGGCGATCGTCTATGCGGGGATCCTCGGCGCGACGCTGTTCATCGCAGGCACGCGCTGGTCGCAGGTCTCGCTCCTGCTCGTGGTCGGCCTCGCGGGCGCGACGTTCGTCCTCTGGGCCGGGCCGGCGATCGGCGTCGACATCCTCAAGCCGTACCAGCGCGAACGGATCACCGGCTTCACGAACCCGTCGCGGGATCCGGGCGGCTCCACCTACAACATCACGCAGTCGATCACCGCCGTCGGCGCGGGTGGGGTGGACGGGCGCGGGCCGAACGGCGCGACGCAGACGAACTACAACTACCTGCCGGAGCACGCGACCGACTTCGTGTTCGCCTCGACCGCGGAGCAGCGCGGCTTCATCGGCGTGACGATCCTGCTCCTCCTCTACCTGCTCGTGATCTGGCGCGCGATCAAGGTGATCACGCTGGCGCGGGACGCCTTCGCGGCGATCGCCGCCGCCGGGATCGCGTTCGCCCTGCTGTTGCAGATCTTCATCAACGTCGGGATGACGATCGGGATGGCGCCGATCACGGGCATTCCGCTTCCGTTCGTGAGCGTCGGCGGGAGCTCGATGGTCGCGAACCTGCTCGCGATCGGCGTGTTGCAGTCGATCTGCGTTCGGCGTCGCTGACGCTTGCCTTCACGGGGAAACCCCTGGTTCCCCCGTGTGCCCCCTCCTTGCGAGCCGTCGCTTGGTTCTTGCGTTTCCGGAGCCGCCGCTGGTCTCTGGGGTTCGATCGTCGCCGCTCGGGTTAC
>JBKPQP010000007.1:0-6783 GCA_046734155.1 Actinomycetota bacterium
AGGTGCGCTGGAGAGGACTTGAACCTCCACGGGGTTTTAACCCCACAAGGCCCTCAACCTTGCGCGTCTACCAATTCCGCCACCAGCGCGCGATCGCCAGTGTAGCCACGGTTAGGGTTGCTTCGTGAAGGCGCTTGCGGAGGTAGCCGTCGACGCGGCGATCGGGGCCGGGGCGTCGTACGCCGACGCGCGGGCCGTCGAAATGCGCCGCCAGTATGTGATCACGAAGAACGGCCAGGTCGACGACCTGAGCGACACCGACAGCGAAGGCATCGGCGTCCGGGTGCTCGTGGACGGAGCCTGGGGGTTCGCCGGCGCCGGGCGCCTCGACGAGTCGGGCGCTCGCGACGCTGCCCTTCGAGCCGTCGAGTTCGCCCGCGCGGCTCCGGGCCGGCACCAGACGAACCTCGCGCCCGTTGACGCGCACACCGGCGAGTACCGCACGCCACTCGAGCGCGACCCCTTCGCCGTCCCGCTCACCGAGAAGATCGACCTCTGCCTGCGCGCCGAGGACGGCATGCGACACCCAGACGTCAAGGTCACCGTCGCGATGATCCGTGCCCAGCGCGAGCACAAGGTGCTCGTCTCCTCGGAGGGCACGAACGTCGAGCAAGAGGTCTACGAGTGTGGCGGCGGCATCGATGCCTACGCATCCTCCGACGACGTATCCCAGGTACGGAGCTACCCGAGCCAGCACTCCGGCGTCAGCGGACAGGGCGGCTGGGAGTACGTCGAGAAGCTCGGGCTCGACCGCGAAGCGCCGCGCGTCGGTGAGCAGGCCGCAGCGCTCCTGCGCGCTCCCGCATGCCCACCAGGCCGAACGACGATCGTCCTCTCGCCGGAGCAGGCGGTCATGCAGGTCCACGAGTCCGTCGGGCATCCAACCGAGCTCGACCGCGTCTACGGGACGGAAGCTGCCTACGCAGGGACGAGCTTCCTCTCCCCGGACGACCTCGGCAGCCTTCGCTACGGCTCCGAGCGCATGAACATCACGGCCGACTCGACCACGCCTGGAGGGCTGGGCACGTTTGCGTTCGACGACGAGGGCGTGCCGGCCGCTCGCGAGCCGATCGTCGAGGCGGGCGTGCTCCGTGGATTCCTCAGCTCGCGCGAGACCGCCGCCCAGCTCGGCGCCGGCCGCGGAGGCTCGATGCGTGCCGACGGCTGGGCGCGCATGCCTCTCGTCCGGATGACGAACCTCCACCTCGAGCCGGGCGAGGGGTCATTCGAAGATCTCCTGGCCGACGTCGACGACGGGCTCTACCTGGAGACGAACAAGAGCTGGTCGATCGACGACAAGCGCCTCAACTTCCAGTTCGGGACGCAGGTCGCGTGGGAGATCAAGAAGGGCGAGCTCGGCCCGATGGTCCGCGACGCGACCTACACAGGCGTCACGCCCGTGTTCTGGGGCAAGCTCGACGCGGTCGCGGGACCGGAGGAGTGGATGCTCTACGGGCTCACGAACTGCGGCAAGGGCCAGCCTGGACAGGAAGCGCACGTCTCGCACGGCGCAGCGCACGCGCGCTTCCGGGACGTCGAGGTCGGCGTCTCCGCATGAGCCGCAGCCTCGACCTGGCCCACGACGCGCTTCGAGCGACGCGCGGCGATGAGGCCGAGGTGGTCGTACATGCCGAACGCTCAGGCGTTGCGAGGTTCGCGGCGTCGATCGTCCACCAACCGACGCTGATCGAGAACTCCGTGGTCCGCATCCGCGTTCTTCGCGACGGCAAGATCGGCTGGGCGGCGACGAACCGAGTCGACGCGGAGGGGCTCGCCGAAGTCGCGCGACGTGCGGGAGAGGCGGCCGACAGCGCCAGGCCCGACCCCGACTTCCCGGGCTTCGCACCGCCGGCCGATTACCCGGCCGTCGGCGGCTTCGACGAGGAGACAGCAGCGCTCGGGGCGGCCGATCAGGCGCGGCTCGCCGCGGCGGCGATCGAGGCTGCGGGGGACATCGGGCTGTACGGCATCTACACGAGCGGGGTGACGGAGATCGCGGTCGCGTCCACCACGGGCCTCGCCGGAGAACAGAGGACCACGGATGCCGTCTGTCTCTGCCTGGCGGCCGACAGGGAAGCGTCGGGCTGGGCCGAGCGGACGGGCTGGCGCGCCGCGGACGTGGACCCGTCGGAGCCGGCGCGGGAGGCCGCGGAGACCGCTGCCAGGACGCGCGGCGGCGGAGAGCTCGAGCCGGGCTCGTACCGCGCTGTCCTCGAGCCGGTCGCGGTCGCCGATCTCGTGCGCTGGTTCTCGTACGACTCGATGGGCGCGCAGGGCTACCTCGAGGAGCGGAGCTTCTTCTGCGGGCGGGTCGGCGAGCAGGCCTTCGATCCGAAGGTCTCGATCGCCGACGACGCGCTCGACACCGCGAACCTCCCGCGTCCGTTCGACTTCGAGGGCACGCCGAAGCAACGCGTGCCGATGATTGAGGACGGCATTGTTCGCGACGTCGTCTGGGACCGGGTCACCGCTGCGCGGGCCCAGGACGGACACGCCTCAACCGGCCACGCTCCGCCGGACGCATGGCGATTCTTCGGCCCGCTCCCGACCGCATATTCGATGGCCGCCGGCGAGGCCGCCTCGTCGGAGGAGCTGGCCGAGCTCGTCGGCGACGGGATCTATGTCACCCGGCTGCACTACCTGAGCATCGTCGATCCGCGCGGCGGCGTTCTGACCGGGATGACCCGCGACGGGACGTTCCGGATCCGAGACGGAAAGGTTGCCGAGCCGCTCGTCAACCTACGTTTCACCGTCGCCATGTCGGACGTCCTCGGCGACGTTCCCGGCCTCTCCCGAGATCGGATGCTTGTCAACCTGAACGACCTCTACGACGAGCGTTTCGCGCACGCCGCGCTCGTGCCTGCGATCGCGACCGCCCGTTTCCACATCAGCGGGACCGGCTCCGGGCCCGGTCTCTAACTACGCGAGCAGGTGGTAGAGGATGATCGAGTTGGCGAAGAAGATCACGCCGACGACGACGGTCAGACGCGTCAGGTTGCGCTCGACGATGTGCGTTCCGCCCTGTGAGGCCGGCACGTAGCCCATTCCGCCCATGCCCGTGTCGCGCCCCGAGTGCATCAAGACCAGGACGATGAGGACGATGGCCGTGACGAAGTCGAAGAAGACGAACGCCGAGCGGCCGAACGTGTCTACGAATGCCGACAGCGGCAGCACGCGGACAGAGTAGCCGCTACCGGTCGGCCACCTCGAGGATCGCGTCTACGAGCTGCGTCCCGATCCGGTCCTTGGTCAGGAAGCCCGCGACGCCCGCCTGGCGCGCGCGGTCGACGTCCGCGGCGATGCTCGAGCCGGTCAGGATCAGGATGGTGGCGTTCGGAAGGGCGAGCCGGATGCGCCTTGCCGCCTCGATCCCGTCGAGCACGGGCATCGAGATGTCCATCAGCGTCACGTCCGGGTCGAGCGCGCTCGCGAGGTCGACGGCGTCCTGGCCGTTGCTCGCGGTCCCGATCACCTTCACGCGCTCGTCGTTGCTCAGCAGCGCAGCGACGCTGTCCACGAACAGGGGCTCGTCGTCGGCGATGAGGACACGAACGGGGACCACGTCAGGGTCGACCTCGGGGTCGTGTGCGGCCTCCATCCGCTGAATCTTCCCCGAGACTGCCAAAGCTACGCTTCGCCCATGGCCGACTCGGCGCGCGAGCGGATCCAAAAGCATCTCGTGACGGGCGATAACCGGCTCAAGCAGGGCGTCGCGCCCGAGAAAGCCAGGGAGAGCTACGAGGCAGCGCTGAAGGCGGCCCAGGAGGCCGGCCTCGAGGAGCGGATACGGCCGCTCGTCGAGATCAGGCTCGCGGACCTCGAGCGGCTCTTTCCAGGATCGACTCGATCGTCTCCGCCTGAGACCTGACGTCGTGAGCTGCCGCGGCCTCG
This sequence comes from Actinomycetota bacterium, assembly GCA_046734155.1. Lineage (GTDB taxonomy): Bacteria > Actinomycetota > Thermoleophilia > Gaiellales > Gaiellaceae > VAXT01. The sequence goes on from JBKPQP010000007.1 coordinate 3,892, forward strand.
CGCGCGGCGGGGTTCGGCGAGGGCAGCTCGGCAGCGCGGCGCATGGCGTCGGCGAGCGCTGCGGTGTCGAGCGGATCGACGAGGACGCCTGCGTCTGGCGGGACGAACTCCGGCGGGCCGCCGACACGCGTGGCGACGACGGACCGGCCGGAGGCCATGCCTTCGAGGAGCGCCTGGCCGAAGGGCTCGATCAGGGAGGGCTGGCAGAGCACGGTCGACTCCGAGATGTAGCGGGCAACCTCTGCGTGCGGGACGCGGCCGGTGATCTCGACGCCGGCGCGCCCCTCGAGCTCGTCGCGCAGCGGGCCGTCGCCGACGAAGACGAGACGCCCGGTGTCGAGCTGTGCGAAGGCATTCGCGAGACGGACGACGTTCTTCCGCTCGATGAGGCTTCCGACGCAGACGAAGACGGGCCCGTTCCTGCCCTGTCCGGTGCCTGGCACCGGCCGTGTCTCGAAGAGCGACAGGTCGACGCCGCAGTCGACGACTTCCGTCTTGCCGCGGGCTTCCGGGACCTTCGCCTCGAGTTCACGGCGGAGGTAATCGGAGACCGCGATCAGGGACGCGGCGCGGCGAGCCACGAAGCGGGTTGCGGAGGCGATCCCGGGGTAGGCGCCGATGTTGCGGACGTCCCGCCCGTGCGCGGTCGCCACGAGCGGGGCGCCGCCGAACAGCGCCGCCGAGAAGCCCGTTGGCACGAGGAAATGCGAGTAGACGACATCCGGCTCGAAACGCTTCGCCGCACGGCGAACCTCACCCGCAAGCTGCAGATGCCGGCGCTTGCCTCCACCACGTCCCTCGGTCACAACGCGCTCGATCTCGTGTCCGCGCTCCGCGAGCGCCCGCTCGATCCCTTGAACGAAGGCCCCGAGATCCGGGTCGTTCGGGCTGGGATACATCTGCGAGACGAGGAGGATCTTCACGCGCGCTGGGCGTCGTACGTGCCGAACACGTCTCGGAGCTCGTTGCAGATCTCTCCGACGGTGACGCCAGTCCGAAGGGCCTCTCGCATCGGCGGCAGCAGGTTGCTGTCGGCCTCCGCCACGCGGCGCACCTCGGCCAGCGCCGCGGCCGCCTCGTCCGCGTTGCGTTCCGCCCGCACCTTGGCCGTTCGCTCCAGCTGACGGCGCTCCGCCTCCGGGTCGAGGCGATGGAGCTCGATCGGCTCGGCCTCCACTTCCTGGTAGCGGTTGACGCCGACGATCACCCTCTCGCCCGACTCGACCGCAGCCGTGTGCTTGTACGCCGCGTCCTCGATCTCGCGCTGGACGAAGCCCTGCTCGATCGCCTCGACCGCACCGCCGACCTCGTCCACGCGCTCGATCAGCTCGCGCGCCGCCGCCTCGAGCTCATCCGTCAAAGCCTCGATGAAGTACGCGCCGCCGAGCGGATCGGCCGTGTCCGTTCCGCCGGCCTCGTGCGCCAGCAGCTGCTGCGTCCGGAGCGCGATCTTCGCCGAGCGCTCCGTCGGCAGTGCGAGCGCCTCGTCGAACGCGTTCGTGTGGATCGACTGCGCCCCGCCGGCGACAGCGGACAGCGCCTGAATGGCGACGCGAACGATGTTGTTCTCCGGCTGCTGCGCGGTCAGCGTGGAGCCGCCGGTCTGCGCGTGGAAGCGAAGCGCCTGCGCCTTCGGGTTCGTTGCTCCGAACCGCTCGCGCATGATCTCCGCCCAGAGCCGCCGCGCAGCACGGAACTTCGCCACTTCCTGGAAGAAGTGGTTGTGCGCGTTGAAGAAGAACGAAAGCCGCTCGCCGAACTCGTCGGGCGAGAGCCCCGCGTCGACGGCCGCCTGCGCATACGCGATGCCGTTGGCGAGGGTGAACGCCAGCTCCTGCACCGCCGTCGAGCCTGCCTCGCGGATGTGGTACCCGGAGATCGAGATCGTGTTCCACTTCGGGAGCCGCTCACGCGCGTACGCGAACAGATCGGTCGTGAGCCGCATCGAGGGCTTGGGCGGGAAGATGTAGTTTCCGCGCGCGCAGTACTCCTTCAGGATGTCGTTCTGGACGGTGCCGCGAAGGTTCGCGCCCGCAACGCCCTGGCTCTCGGCGACGAGCTCGTACAGCAGCATGAGGAGCGACGCGGGCGCGTTGATCGTCATCGACGTCGAAACCTCGCCGAGCGGGATGCGGTCGAACAGGAGCTCCATGTCGGCGATCGAGTCGATCGCAACCCCGGTCCGCCCCACCTCGCCCACGGCGCGCGGGTCGTCCGAGTCGTAGCCGAGCTGCGTCGGGAGGTCGAACGCGACCGAGAGCCCAGTCTGGCCGCGGTCGAGCAGGTAGCGGAACCGCGCGTTCGTCTCCTCCGCGGACGCGAAGCCCGCGTACTGGCGAATCGTCCACGGACGCCCGCGGTACATGTCCGGGTACGGGCCGCGCGTGAACGGGAACTCGCCCGGCAGCTCGAGCTCGGGGTCTGCGACATCCTCGTCGGTGTAGACCGGCTTGATCTCGATCCCGGAGTCGGTCTCCCGGCGATCCTCAGTGGTCGCCATGACTCTCAATCTACGCTACGACCGTGAGGGTGGTCGTCAGGCTCTTCGCGGGGCTGCGCGAGCGGGCCGGCACGAACCGGCGCGAGCTCGAGCTCGGCGAGGGCGCGTCTGTCGAGGACGTCTGGCCTGCCCTCGACCTCGGCGAGGAGCCCGCTGGCCTGCTCTACGCGGTCAACCGGACGTACGCGGTCCGGGACCAGTTGCTCGGCGAGGGAGACGAGGTGGCCCTCATCCCTCCCGTCTCGGGCGGCGCCTTTCGGCTCACCCACGGGCCGGTGAACCTGACGTCGGTCGTGGTCGAGGTCGTCGATGAGCAGGCCGGCGCGATCGCGACCTTCCTCGGCACCGTGCGCTCCCACTCACGCGGCCGCGACGTGATCGCGCTCGAGTAC
>JBKPQP010000008.1:0-4697 GCA_046734155.1 Actinomycetota bacterium
CGAGGAGCTGATCTCGTTCCACGGCGGCCTCGGCGGGCCGCAGACGCGGCCGTTCCTGCTCTACCCGGTCGGGCTGGCGGCGCCAACGGAGCCGATCATGGGCGCCGCGTCGGTCAACGAGATCTTGCGCGGCTGGCGCCGGGACCTCCAGGGCGATCCCAAGGAAACGCCGGTCGCGGAGCCGCTGGAAGCGCGCGCTTGACGACGGCCGCCGCAGCGACACCTACCAAGACGAAGGCGGCCTCGGTCGTCCTACTGACCCTCGCGATGGGACAGTTCCTGATGACGCTCGATACCTCGGTCATGAACGTCTCGATCGCGACCGTGGCCAAGGACGTCGGGACCACCGTCACCGGGATCCAGGGAGCGATCACGCTCTACACGCTGGTGATGGCGTCGCTGATGATCATCGGAGCGAAGATCGGCGCGATCATCGGACGGAAACGCGCGTTCGCCATCGGCTGCGTCATCTACGGCTGCGGCTCGTTCACGACCTCGATCGCGCCGAACCTGCCCGTGCTCCTCTTCGGCTGGTCGTTCCTCGAGGGCGTCGGCGCCGCACTGATCCTCCCGGCGATCGTCGCGCTCGTCGCCGGCAACTTCCCGGTCGAGCGCCGGCCGGCCGCGTACGGGCTCGTCGCCGCGGCCGGCGCGATCGCCGTTGCCCTCGGCCCGTTGATCGGCGGCGTCTTCACGACCTACTTCTCGTGGCGCTGGGTCTTCGCCGGGGAAGTCCTGATCGTCATTGCGATCCTGATCCTCAGCCGACGGATCGCGGACGCGCCGCCGGAGACGCGGCCGAAGCTGGATTTCGTCGGCGCCGTGCTCTCCGCGGTGGGCCTCGCGCTGCTCGTCTTCGGCGTGCTGCGATCCGGAGAGTGGGGCTGGATCAAGCCGCGGCCGGACGGCCCGAGCTGGTGGGGGCTGTCGCCGACGATCTGGCTCGTGCTGGCTGGCTTGGGCGTGCTCTGGCTCTTTCTGCAGTGGGAGACCTGGCGCCAGGAGCGCGGCAAGGAGCCGCTCGTGCAGCCGGCGCTGCTGAAGAACAAGCAGCTGACCGGCGGCCTGACGATGTTCTTCTTCCAGTACCTGGCGCAGGCCGGGCTGTTCTTCGTCGTGCCGCTCTACCTCTCGGTCGCGCTCGGGCTCTCGGCGCTCGCCACCGGCGTGCGACTGACCCCGCTCTCGCTGACGCTGCTGGCGGGAGCCATCGGGATCCCACGCCTCAGGCCGCAGGCGAACCCGCGTCGCGTCGTCCGGATCGGGCTGCTGATGCTCCTCCTGGGGACGGTGATCCTGCTCGGGGCGCTCGACACCGACTCCGGCCCCGAGATCGTGCTCCTGCCGATGCTGCTGATCGGCTTCGGCATCGGCGCGCTCGCTTCGCAGCTCGGGTCGGTGACCGTCTCGGCCGTCCCCGACGACCAGGCGCCCGAGGTCGGCGGCATCCAGAACACCGCGACCAACCTCGGCGCCTCGCTCGGCACGGCCCTCGCCGGCGCGCTTCTGATCGCGGCGCTCTCGACGTCGTTCCTGACGAACATCGAGAACAACGACGCCATCCCCTCGCGGGTCAAGTCCGACGCGCAGGTGAAGCTCGCCGGCGGTGTTCCCTTCATCTCGGACGCCGATCTCGATCAGGCGCTCGACGAGGCGAACGTCCCTGCACGCGCGAGGGACGACGCGGTGAGGGCCTATCAGGAGTCGCGCATCACGGGTCTCAAGGCCGCGCTCGCGATTCTCGCCCTGATGGACATCCTCGCCCTGTTCCTGAGCGGCCGCATCCCGAAGGTCCAGCCGGGATCCGCGCGGGCGACTAGCGACCGCGCGCCAGCCCCGGCCGCCACAGGCTGACGAGCCCGGCGATCAGGGTCACCAGGAAGATCTGGCCGACCAGCATCTCGAGGCCCGAGAGCATCTTTCCGGGCTGGGCCGCCGGCACGAGGTTGCCGTAGCCGGTGGTCGAGAGCGTCGTGATGCTGAAGAAAACGTAGTCGCCGACCTGGAGCGGCTGGCCGAAGAACAACCCGGGCTGGAACTTGTCCACGGCAACATAGACCCAGGTGAAGAGGATCCCGAGCATGACGTAGACGCTGATCGCTCCGAGGATGGTGCGGAAGTTCACCTCGTGCTCCTGGAGAACCGTCCCCAGGATCTCCCCGGCGGCGACCGCGAGCAGTAGCACCTGGGCCAGCGCGGCGATCCCCAGGAGTTTGCCGCTCGAACCCAGGGCCGAGGCGAGGGCAAGCGCGACGGCCGCCGAGCCGACGCCGATCGACACCCGCGGGAGCGGAGGGCGTGACTCGGAGCTGACGAGCGCGACGGTTGTGCAGAGGGCCGTGGTCGCCGTGAGCGCCACTGCGCCCCAGCCGCGGAAGTAGACCAGCGACGCCAGGACGTAGATCCCCACGACGAGCAGGAGGACGAGGCCGTAGGCGTTCGCGATCCGCGTGGCGAAGCGAGTCCAGTGTTCGCCCGGCCGGCGCGTCAGGCCGCGGAACGAGCGCTGCTCGCCGGGCTCAGCTCGTGAGGCCTGCGATTCCATTCCGGAGTAGCGACGCGGCGATCAGGGTCAGTAGCACAAGGAAGATCGTAAGGCCGTGGTGCTCCAGCCACCGGCGGGCAGCGTTGAGCGTGCGCAGCGCCCAGTCCCGGGCGACGACGAGCAGCAGCAGCGCCACGGCGAGCGGCAGCAGCGACACGAGCGCGAAGAACAACCACTGGACCACGTAGCCGTACGTGGTCGGGTCTGTCTCGGAGATGTCCTTCAGGGCGATCGGGATGAACCCGCCCGGGTTCGCGAGCACGGCGCCCGCGCCGGCGATGGCGGCGATTGGGGCGGTGGCGAGTCCGCTCATCTTTTCCAGCATCTGATCCATCTTCAGAGGGTCGCTGTGGCTGCGCACGACGCGAACGATCCACGCGAGGAGCGCGACCGCCAGGACGATGTCCAGGATCGCGACCCAGGTCTTCGGCGTCGACTGGTTCGACGCCGCGGCGTCGCCGATCACGAAGGCGGCGGCGACGCCCACCGCCAGCGTCGCCGTCAGCGCGCCGAGGTAGAACCAGAAGCCGGTCCGGAACGGCCGGTCACCGATGACCAGGGCGAGCACCGAGAACGTCAGGGTGGTCGGCGACAGCATCGCGGCAAGCGCGGTCAGCGCGAGCTCGGCGTCGATCCACGTCACGCTTCAGTCCTGCTCGGACAGCTTGGCCTCGCGCTTGGCGGCCTTTCGCTCCGCGTGCGCGGCCTTCTGCTCCGCGGCTTTGTCCTTCGCCCCCTCGTAGGACTCGCTGACCAACCGCTTGCCCCCGGTCCAGCCGAACGCCCACGCCATCAACACGATCCCGAGGATGATGTTCCACGCCGTGGTGACGAGCTGCTGCGCGACGGAGTACGCGGTCGCCTGCTCGGAGGTGGCTACGCCCTTCAGCGAGGCGACGTTGAACGCCTGGTTCACCCCGGCGCCGCCAGGCGTCGCGGAGGTCACGTTGGCGATCGAGTTCCCTCCGGCGATGCGCATCAGCGTATGGAAGCTGACCGGGATGTCGTAGGCCGTCAGGAAGACCGCCATCACGCCGAGGCTCGCGATCCAGCCCAGGAGCGAGGGCACGAAGACGCGAACGACGTACTTCCGGGGCTGCGCCAGGATCGCGCCGCCGTCCTTCGCCTCATCCCACCAGCGAACAATTCGCGGCCAGAGCCGGCGGAAGATCACGAAGATCAGGTACGCCGAGCCGAGCAGGAAGAACGCCACGGCCCACGGGTGGTCCTTCACGAAGCTGAACTTGATGTCGAACGACCCGCCGACGCTGAGGAAGAGGTACAGGTACGTGAATGCGCCGATGAGCGTGAAGAAGATCTTCTCGACCGCGTACGCGCCGAGGATCCCCGCGAATGTCGCGCCCGCGATGATCGAGGTGAACATCAGCAACAGCGCCAGCGTGCCGAGGTTGGCCGGCAGGACGCCGTTCAGCGCCACGGAAGCGGCGTAGCAGGCAAGGACGTCGAGCCAGCGGACCCGATCCGGGTAGGCGAAGCGGAGGATCGAGTACCAGGCAAACGCGGTCAGCGTCGTCTGCACCGTCTTGAGGGCGACCCCGGCGACGATGTACTTGGCCGAGATATCGGTGATCGTGTCCCAGACGTCCGAGAGCCATTCGCGGATGTTCCAGCCCAGGAGCTGAGCGGCGGCGCCGATCACGAGGATGAGGGCGGCGCCGGTGAGAAGGCGCCGCCACTGGAAGCGGTGCTTCGGAGTCGACTCGACTGCAGGAGCGGCGACGCTCACGGCACCAGCATCTTGGCCTGCGGCACCGGACGCATCATCCGAATCGGGCGATGATCGGCCGCGCCGGCCCTGCTGAACTCCTGAGGCCTTGAGCGCAACTACGGAACGCCCGTCGGCGGTCGCGCGGCTCGGGCGCTCGGCCATGGGCGAGCGCCTGGGGGGCTTCATCTACGGGACGATCGTGACCCTCTCGGTGGTGGTCGCCGGGGCGAAGGCGTACCCCGACGGCCCCGGCCACGTCGCGGCGCTCGCCGCCGTGACCTGCCTCGTCTTCTGGATCGCCCACGTCTACGCACACGCACTCGGCCACAGCGCCGCGGTCGGCGAGCACCTCTCGCTGGCGGAGCTGCGGCGCATCGGCCGCCGCGAGTGGTCGATCGTCGAAGCGGCGGTGCCGTCGATCGT
>JBKPQP010000009.1:0-16246 GCA_046734155.1 Actinomycetota bacterium
TCCTCGAACGTCGGGACGATCACGCTCGCGGAAATGCTCGGCGCGCAGCGGCTCAGCCAGTGGATCAGCCGCTTCGGCTTCGGGCACCTGACGGGGGTCGACTTCCCCGGTGAGACCCCCGGGATCGTCCCGCCGCTCGACCAATGGTCCGGCTCGACGATCGGGACGCTTCCGATCGGACACGGGATCGCGATCACGCCGGTTCAGATGGCAGCCGCGTACGGAGCGGTCGCGAACGACGGCGTCTGGATGCAGCCCCACCTCGTTGACCGCGTCGGCTCCCACGAGCGGCGTTTCGTGGCGTCGCGGCGGATTCTCACGCCGGGCGTGTCGGGCCAGGTGCTGAGGATGATGCAGGACGTCGTCATCGAGGGCACCGGCCAGGAGGCGAAGGTGCCCGGGTACAAGGTGGCGGGCAAGACCGGCACCGCTGCGAAGCCGGATCCGCAGGGCGGGTACTCGACGACGAAGTACGTGGCCTCGTTCGTCGGCATCGTGCCGGCGACGAGCCCGCGGCTGGTCGTGCTCGTCACCGTCGACGAGCCGGCCGCGTCGATCTGGGGCGGCGTCGTCGCAGCGCCGGCTTTCCAGCAGATCGCCGGGTTCGACCTGCAGTACCTCGAAATCCGTCCGGACGACCCCTCGACGCTGCCGCCGCAGCAGTAGCAGGGCCCGTTGCTAGGCTCGGCGCGGCCTCAGTGGAGCTAGCACGCATCGCAGAAACCGTGTCCCCGAGCCAGATCGTCGGGGACACCGCGGTCGAGATCTCGGATCTCGCGTACGACACGCGCGCCGTGACTCCGGGCGCGCTCTTCTTCTGCGTGCGCGGCGCGCGGTTCGACGGGCACGAGCTCGCCGATCGCGCGATCGACGCCGGCGCGGCGGCGCTCGTCGTCGAGAAGCCAGTCGCCTCGAGAGTGCCGCAGGTCGTGGTCGAGGACTCGCGGCGGGCGATGGCCTCGGCAGCGCTCGCGTTCTTCGGGCACCCGTCCGATGAGCTCGAGATCGCGGCCGTCACGGGCACGAACGGCAAGACGACGACCGCGTTCCTGCTCTATTCGATCCTCGATGCCGCGGGACGCAAGCCCGGGTTGCTGGGGACGATCGAGTCGCGGATCGGGGGCGAAACGCGGCCCGCGACTCGCACGACGCCCGAGGCGATCGACCTCCAACGTGCCTTCCGCGAGATGCTCGACGCCGGTGACCGCAGCGCGGCGATGGAGGCGACGTCGCACGGCTCCGAGCTCGGACGCCTCGTTGGGATCCGCTTCTCGTCGCTCGCGTTCACGAACCTGACGCAGGACCATCTCGACCTGCACGGCACGATGGAGGCGTATTTCGAGGCCAAGCGGAGGCTCTTCGTCGACGGTCGGCCGCCTGCGGCGATCAATGTCGGCGACCCGTGGGGTCGAAAGCTGGCCGAGGACCGCCCCGATGCGCTCACGTACGGTTTCGCCGACGACGCCGAGCTCCGGCCCGAGGCGCTCGACGGCATCGACCTCAAGCTCAAGGGCCGCTTCAACGTGGAGAACGCACTCGCTGCACTGGCGAGCTGCCGGCTGCTCGGGATCGACGACGACGCGATCGCGCGCGGGCTGGAGGCCGTCGGCGGCGTGCCCGGGCGTTTCGAGGCCGTCGAGGAGGGGCAGCCGTTCATGGTGCTCATCGACTACGCGCACACACCCGACTCGCTCGAGAACGTCCTGACCACCGCGCGCGAGCTCACCTCGAGCCGGTTGATCTGCGTCTTCGGCTGCGGCGGCGACCGCGACCGCGAGAAGCGACCGATGATGGGCCGGATCGCAGCCGAGCTGGCCGACGTCCCGATCGTCACTTCCGACAACCCGCGCAGCGAGGATCCCGGGGCGATCATCGACGAGATCGTCGCCGGCATCCCGGGCGATGCGGAGATCATCCAGGACCGGCGTTCCGCAATCGCGCATGCGATCGAGTCCGCCGGGCCGGGCGACGTCGTCGTGATCGCCGGCAAGGGGCACGAGCAGGGTCAGCAGTTTCGGGACCGAACAGTTCCCTTCGATGACCGAGAAGTCGCCCGCGAGGCCCTGAGACGGCTCGGGGCCGCCACGACGTGATCCCGCTCACGCTCGACGAGGTCGCCGAGCTCTGCCCCGGCCGGCTCGACCGTGCGCCGTGGGCGGACGAGGTGGTGGGCGTTCAGATCGACTCGCGACGGGTCGAGGAGGGCGACCTCTTCGTTGAGGTCGGGAGCGGCGGCGATTTCGCGAGGCACGCATTTGCTCGAGGTGCCGCTGCAGTGCTCGCCCCGGACGATGCGTTCGCCGCCCTGGGTGCGCTCGGCCGTGAGATCCGCGGCCGGAGCGCGGCGCGGGTCGTCGCGATCACCGGCTCCACCGGGAAGACGTCGACGAAGGACATTCTCTCCGCGATGTGCCGGCCGCACGCGAAGACGGTCGCCGCCGAGGGCGGACACAACAACGAGATCGGCCTGCCGCTGACCCTGACGCGGATCGAGCCCGACACGGAGCTCGTCGTCTGCGAGATGGGCATGCGCGGCCTGGGGCAGATCGCCGAGCTGTGCGAGATCGCGCGCCCGGACGTCGGCGTGATCACGAGCATCGGGCCCGTGCACCTCGAGCTCCTCGGCACGATCGAGAACGTGGCCAGGGCGAAGGCGGAGGTCGTCGCGTCGCTGCCCGCAGGCGGCACGGCGATCGTCCCGGACGAGCCGCTGCTCGAGCCGTACCTCGGCCGCGACGAGATCACGGTCGAGCGCTTCGGCGAACGGAACGTCACGTCGTTCGAGCGGATCGAGAACGGAAGCCGAGTCGGCTTCGACCTCGGCGCCGAGACGCTCGAGCTCGAATTCCCGTTCACGGCGCGGCACCAGGCGCAGAACGCTGCGGCGGCCCTGCTCACGGTCCAGGCCCTCGGCCTCCCACTGCCCCAGGGCCGAGTCGAGGTCGAGCTGTCGCGCTGGCGCGGCGAGGAGTCGCCGCTTCCGGGCGGCGGGCTCCTAATCAACGACTCGTACAACGCGAACCCGACATCGATGCGCGCAGCACTCGAGCACCTCGCGGACCACGAGGGCCGCAGGGTCGCGGTGCTCGGCGAGATGGCCGAGCTCGGCCCGACCTCGCCGGAGTACCACGAGGAGATCGGCGCGCTCGTGAGCGACCTCGGGATCGACGTCGTGCTCGGGGTGGGCGAGCTTGCGCGCGCGTACGGCGGCGAGTGGGTCGAGAATGCGGCGAAGGCAGCCGAGCGCGCACCGGAGCTGGTCCAGCCGGGCGACATCGTCCTGATCAAAGGGTCGCGCGCTGTCGGGCTCGAGGTCGTCGCGGAAGCTCTAACGGGAGTTCCCGCCTAGTGGAGCGCGTGCTAGCGGCGGGGATCATCGCGATGGCGATCTCGATCCTCGCCGGGCCCAAGTTCATCGAGTTCTTGCGCCGCAACGAGTTCGGCCAGCACATCCGCGAGGAGCTGCCGGCCGAGCACCACCTAAAGCAGGGTACGCCGACGATGGGCGGCCTTCTGATCCTGTTCTCGATGCTCGTCCCGTTCCTCATCCTCAGCAAGTACACGCAGGCAGGCCTGACCGTCTTGTTCGTGACCCTCGCGTGCGCCGGGATCGGCTTCGCCGACGACTGGTTCAAGATCCGGCACCGCCGCTCGCTCGGGCTGAACGGCCGCTGGAAGCTCCTGCTCCTGGCCGGGATCACCCTCGTCGTCGGCTGGTCGGTACAGGACATGGGCCTTTCCACCGACGTCTACGCACCCGTCCTCGACTGGCGGATCGGTCTCTCGTTCGGCTTCTACGTACTCCTCTTCATCATCATCGCGGGCTCCGCGAACGGCGCCAACCTGACCGACGGGATCGACGGGCTCGCGGTCGGGGTGGCGATCATCGCGCTCATCACCTTCGCCGCGATGAACATCGTCACCTGGATCCGGTCGGCCCGCGTAATCGAGCTACGCGACGCGTCGGCGCTCGACCTGGCGATCCTCGGCGCCGCCCTGACAGGCGGGGCGATCGGTTTCCTTTGGTACAACGCGTTCCCGGCCGAGGTGATCATGGGCGACACCGGCTCGATGGCGCTCGGCGGTGCGATCGGAGCGTTCGCGGTGATGACGAAGACCGAGCTGCTGCTGCTCCTGATCGGCGGGATCTTCGTCGTCGAGGCCGTGTCCGTGATCCTGCAGGTGGTCTCGTTTCGCTACTGGGGCCGGCGCATCTTCCTGATGGCCCCGATCCACCACCACTTCGCGATGAAGGCCTGGTCCGAGACGAAGATCATGGTCCGCTTCTGGATCCTCGCGGCGATCTTGTGCGCGGCTGCCTTCGCCTTGTACTACCGCTTCTACCTCGACTTCCGAGCGTTGCGATGAACGTTCGGACGGGTCGACCGGTCATTTCCGACGGACGCGCGAGCGAAGCCCGTGCCTCCTGAAGACGGCATCGCAAGCGATGCCGTGGACGCTCCCAGATGAGCTGGCTCGTCCTGGGCCTGGCGCGCTCGGGGCAGGCGGCCGCCCTTGCGCTTCGGCGACGCGGAGAGGAGGTGATCGGAGTCGATGCGTCGCCGGAGATCGACGTGAGCAGGCTTGGCGAGGCCGGTGTCGAAGTCCACTTGGGGACCGAGGAGGAGCGTTTGCTCGACGGCGTCGAGACACTGGTCAAGAGCCCCGGGGTGCCTGGCGAGGCACCCTTCGTTCAGGCTGCGCGCGAACGGGGCATCGCCATCTGGAGCGAGGTCGAGCTCGGGTCTCGGCTGCTCAGCGCAACGATCGTCGCAGTGACCGGGACGAACGGGAAGACGACGACGAGCGAGCTGCTCGGCGCGATGCTCAAGGCTCCCGTCGCGGGCAACGTCGGCCGTGCGCTGACCGAGCTGGAGGGGCGGGTCGAGCCGGGCGAGATCCTAGTGTGCGAAGTCTCGAGCTTCCAGCTGGAGGACATCCACGCTTTCAAGCCGCACGTCGCCGTGCTGCTCAACCTCGAGCCGGACCACCTCGACCGTCACGGCACCTTCGAGGCGTACGCAGACGCGAAGCTGCGGATCTTCGAGAATCAGGACGCGGACGACGTCGCGGTCGTCCCGCGGCGCTTTGAGGAGATCTCCGGCCGCGCGCAGCGGATCGAGTTCGCTCCGACGGACGAGCTCCCCGCCGAGCCGCTGATCCCGGGCGCGCACAACCGCGAGAACGCGGCCGCGGCGACCGCCGCTGCGAGAGCACTCGGCGTCGGCGACGCGCAGATCGCCGAGGCGCTCGAGACCTTCCCCGGTGTCGCGCATCGCCTCGAGCCCGTCGCCGACGCGAACGGGGTCCTGTACGTGAACGACTCTAAGGCGACGAACACCGCGGCCGCGCGGCGCGCCGTCGCCGCGTACGAGCAGCCGCTGCACGTCATTCTCGGCGGTCGCGGCAAGGGCGAGAGCTACACGGAGCTGGCGCTCGACCTTGCGGGCCGGGCGCGGCGCGCGTACCTCATCGGGGAGGCCGCCCGCGCCATGGACGTCGCCCTCGAGCTGGCCGGCGTCGACCACGAGCTGAGCGGCGACCTCGAGACCGCGGTGCGCTCCGCGGCGAAGAACGCGCGGCCGGGCGAGATCATTCTGCTCGCCCCAGCGTGCGCGAGCTACGACCAGTTCCACGACTTCGAAGAGCGCGGTGAGGCCTTCAAGCGCCTCGTCGCCGAGGTGGCCGGTTGAAACGCGGCCAGCTCGACTCGCACATCCTCGTCCTCGTCACGCTCGGCCTGACCGCGTTCGGGCTCGTGATGGTCTACAGCGCGACCTCAGCGCCCGCGGCGATCGGGGGCGGCGACTCGATCTTCTACCTCAAGCGCGAGTCGATCTACGCGGCGATCGGCGTCGCTCTCCTCATCGTCGGCTCGCGCGTCGACTACCGGGCTCTCCGGTACCTCGCGCCGATCATGATGCTCGCGAGCTTCGGCCTCTGCCTCGCGGTGCTCGTGCTCGGACAGGAGGTGAACGGAGCGCGCCGCTGGCTCGGCGCCGGGCCGCTCGCGTTCCAGCCTTCCGAGCTCGCGAAGCTTAGCCTCGCGATCTGGGCATCCGCGTACCTATCGCGTCACCGAGCGCCGCAGTCGCTCAAAGAGCTCGCTCGGCCGATCGGGATCACGACCGGGCTCTTCGCGGTGCTGATCCTGCTCGAGCCGGACCTCGGGACCGTGATCGCGATCGGAATCGTCCTCGGCGCGATCCTCGTCGTCTCCGGAGTGCCGCTGCGCGTGCTCGTAGCCGGCGGCTCGATCGCGATCGCGCTCGGGCTCGCTGCGATCTGGTTCGAGCCGTATCGCCGCGCGCGCCTCTTCAGCTTCATCGATCCGTGGCACGACGCCCAGGGGGCGGGGTTCCAGACGCTGCAGGCGATCATCGGCTTCGGCTCGGGCGGGTTGTTCGGGACCGGGATCGGACGAGGCGTCGCGAAGGTCAACTACCTGCCCGAGGCGCACACGGACATGATCTTCGCCACGATCGGCGAGGAGCTCGGGCTCGTCGGCGCTGCGCTCGTGATCGCCGCCTACTGTGCGTTCGCCTACGCGGGGCTGCGCGTCGCCCTCCGCTGTCGCGATCCGTTCGGGAAACGTCTCGCCGCGGGGCTGACGACGCTCGTCTGCGGGCAGGCGCTCGTCAATCTCGCGGCGGTTCTCGGGCTGGCTCCGCTGACGGGAATCACGCTCCCATTCGTCTCGTACGGCGGGTCGAGCCTCGTTGTGTCGCTCGCCTCGGTCGGCGTCCTCCTTAACATCGCGGGACATGGCGGAGCAGCGAGCGCTCAAGTGCCTGATCGCAGCGGGCGGGACCGCCGGCCACGTCATGCCGTCGCTGGCCGTCGCGGAGGCGCTCGTCGCGCGCGGAGTCACAGTGACGTTCGCCGGGTCGCCGGATCGCGCCGAGGCTCGGCTCGTTCCTGAGGCGGGCTTCGAGCTCGACACGTTCCACGTCGCCGGTCTGCCGCGCCGACCCGGCCCGGCTCAGGTGCGTGCGCTCGGCAAGGCGATGCGCGCACCGAAGGCGTGCAAGCGGATCCTGCGCGCCCGCGAGCCAGACGTCGTGCTCGGCGGCGGTGGTTACGTGGCCGGGCCGATGGTCTACGCGGCCTCGCGGCTCACGATTCCGGCGGCGCTGATGGAAGCCGACGCGCACCTCGGGCTCGCGAACCGGCTGGCGGCTCCGTTCGCCGAGCGCGTCTACCTCACGTTCCCGATCGAGGGACGCGAGCGGCCGAAGTACCGGGTCACAGGTCGGCCGATCCCGGCTCAGAATCGCCCCACGTCCCGCGCGGAGGGTCGCCGCGTGTTCGACTTGCCACCGCGAGCCCGCGTTCTGCTGATCTTCGGCGGCAGCCAGGGCGCGACGAGCCTGAACGACGAGATCGTCGAGGCGTTCGGCGAGGCCGGGCCGGCCATTTTGCATCTCTGCGGCGAGCGCGACTTCGAACGGCTCCGCGGCCGGATCAAGCGCGACGACTACAAGCTCGTTTCGTTCACGGACGAGTTCGGCGCAGCGCTGGGTGCGTCGGACCTCGTCGTCGCCCGCGCAGGCGGATCGGTGTGGGAGGTGGCTGCGGCCGGGAAGCCCGCGATCCTCGTCCCGTACCCATTTGCGACCGCCGACCACCAGACGAAGAACGCGCGCTTCTTCGAGCGCTCGGGCGGCGCAATCACGGTCCCGGAGACGGAGCTCGGTCGCGTCGCCGATCTCGCGCGCTCGCTGATCGGCGACCCTGAGCGGCTGAAGGAGATGGGCGACGCGATGAAGCGGGTGGCGAAGCCCGACGCCGCGGACGAGATTGCGGAGGGCCTGATCCAGCTTGCGACTTGAGGGTCGTCGGATCTGGTTCGTGGGGATCGGCGGCGCGGGCCTGTCCGGGTACGCGGTGCTGGCGAAGGCATGGGGCGCCGAGGTCGCCGGCTGGGACCGCCACGAGACCCCGTACCTCGAGCACGTCCGCGCCGCCGGGATCCCAGTGGCCGTTTCCGCCGAGCTCGAGGCCGCTCCCGACGGTTACGAAACCGTCGTGTCCACCGCGTACATGTCCGAGGGGCGGGCCCTCGCGCCCGGCTTCAAGAGCCGGGCCGAGTTCCTCGCGGAGCTCGTCTCGCTCCAGGACGCGATCGTCGTCTCCGGCGCGCACGGCAAGACGACGACGGCGGGAATGGTCGCGTTCGTTCTCGACCGCGTCGGCCGCGACCCGTCGTTCCTGATCGGCGGCGAGATCCCGCAGCTGGGAGGGAACGCGCGCGCGGGCGAGGGGTGGCTCGTCGTCGAGGGCGACGAGTCCGACCGGACGATCGAGCTGCTGCGGCCGAAGATCGCTGTCGTGACGAACGTCGATCTCGATCACCACTCCGAATTCGCGTCGCGCGCCGAGGTGGAGGAATTGTTCGAGCGCTGGCTCGCTGAGGTGCCGCACGTCGTGCGTGCGGACGGGCTCGAGCCGGGGGACTTCGAGCTCTCGGTGCCGGGCGAGCACAACCGGCTGAACGCTGCCGCCGCGCTCGCCGCGCTCGAGCTCGCCGGAGTCGATCGCGGAGAGGCGGGAAAGCATCTGGCCGACTTCGCGGGAGCCGGCCGTCGCCTCGAGCTCCGCGGCGAGGCCGGCTCGGTGCGCGTCTTCGACGACTACGCCCACCACCCCGCGGAGATCCGGGCGACGATCGAGGCCGTTCGGAACGGACATCGCGTGCTCGCCCTCTTCCAACCGCACCTCTTCTCGCGGACGCGTCACCTGGCGCATGAGCTCGGCGCCGCGCTCGCAACCGCCGATATCGCCGCCGTGACCGAGATCTACCGTGCCCGCGAGGAGCCGGTCGAGGGGGTGAGCGGCAAGCTCGTGGTCGATGCGGCGACCGAGGTGCGTCCGGGGATGACCGTCGGGTGGACGCCGTCGGTGGACGAGGGCGCTCGCTTCCTTGCCCGGCGCGCGCGAGCCGGCGATGTGTTGCTGACGATGGGAGCCGGCAACGTCGACGACGCCGTTCCGCTCCTGCTGGAGGAGCTCGGGTGAACTTCGAGCAGAACAGCGTGCTCGGACGGCTGACGACGGTCGGGATCGGCGGGCCTGCTCGGCGCCTCGCGAGACCTGGGAGCGTGGCCGACCTCGAGGAAGCACTTCGCTGGGCAGCGGCAGAGGAGCTCGACGTTTTCACGATCGGACTCGGCTCGAACGTGCTCGTCGCAGACGAAGGGGTCGATGCCCTCGTGCTCCGGCTCGAGGGAGAGCTGTCGGCCGCCGAGACGAGAGACGGCCTCCTCGTCGCGGGCGGCGGTGCGGCGAACGCGGTCTGCCTGCACCGCACGAGGGCAGCGGGCCTCGGCGGCTTCGAATTCGCGTGCGCAATCCCCGGGACCGTCGGTGGAGGCGTGCGCATGAACGCGGGGGCGTACGGCGGAGACTGGCGCGGAATTCTCGAGCGCGCGCTCGTCGTGTCGGCTGAAGGGTCGGAGTGGCGGACCCCGGATGAGCTTGGGCTTGAATACCGGCGCTCGGCGCTTCGGCCCACCGAGGTCGTGGCTCGCGCGGAGTTCCGGCTCGACCCGAAAGCGCCTGACGAGATCAAGGCGACCGTCGCCGACCTCCAGGCCCGGCGCAAGGCGGCCCAGCCGACGAACAAGCGCACCTTCGGCAGCGTCTTCAAGAACCCGGAGCACGAGCTTTCGGCGGGTCGCATGCTGGAAGCAGTCGGCCTCAAGGGCCATCGCATCGGGGGTGCGCAGATCTCGCCCCGTCACGGGAACTTCATCGAGAACGCGGGGAACGCACGCGCGACCGACGCCCTGGCGCTGATGGCCGAGGCGCGCCGCCTGGCGCTCGAGGAGTTCGGTGTCGAGCTCGTGCAGGAGGTTCGGCTCGTCGGCGGGCTCGAGCTGCCACCGGCCGGCGAGACGCTGTAGGGCTTCCGCCTCACGCGCCGAACTCGGCTGGGTGCCTGCGACTCGCAAGCCTGTTTCGCGTACCGCCGTGCTCCCACTGCCGAGCAGGACGGCGCCGTTTACCCTGCCGCTTCCGTCGGGACGCTCCCTGTTGGTTGCCTTCGCGGCCGTGGCGGCGATCGTTGGCGGATACGTCGCAGCGCGGGAGACTTCGATGTTCGCGGTCCAGCGAATCGAGGTCACCGGCGCGCGTCCTTCTGTCATCCAACGCGTCGACGCCGCGCTTGCGCCACTTGACGGGACGAGTCTCCTCTCGCTGGACACGTCTGCTATCGATGCGCGGCTGTCGCCGCTTCGCGACGTCAGCCTCGTCTCGTACGACCGGGCGTTTCCGCACACGGCGAAGATCGTCGTTTCAGCCGAGCGGCCGGTGGCGGTTCTGCGTCGCGGCTCGCAGGGCTGGATCGTGACGGAGCGCGGCCGCGTGCTCGAGCCGGTCGGCGATCCGCGTGAATCGAATCTGCCGCGGATCTGGGCCGCGGACACACCCGTACCGAGTGCCGGCGCGCTGCTCACCGTCGACGAGGCTCTCCGTCCGGCTCGTCTGCTCGGCGGCGTGCTGTCGGCCGACCCGGATCTCTTCGATCGCGTGCGCGAGGCCCGCTTCGTCGACGGCGACCTCTCGCTCGTGCTGGGAGCGGGGACCGAGATCCGTCTCGGCGATGCGGACGAGCTCCCGCTCCAGCTGGCCGTGGCCGAGCGCGTCCTGGAGGCGGCCGGCCCCGAGGTGCAGTACGTGGACGTGAGCGTGCCCGAGCGTGCGGTTGTCCGCTGATCTAAAGTCTCATGTTGAGGGTTAGAGTGCAGAGCGCGAGTCGGCGTTGACATGCGGGTTCACCGGACGTACTCTGGGGCGGCCTTCGTCCGGCATTGGCCGTACGCTCCACTACAGGTTGAGGTCTGAGATTCCATGAGCATGCGTGATCCGTCCCAGAAATTTCTCGCAGTCCTGAAGGTCGTCGGCGTCGGCGGCGGCGGCTCGAACGCCGTCAACCGCATGGTGGACGCGGGGCTGACCGGTTGCGAGTTCATCGCGGTCAACACCGACGCCCAGGCGCTCCTGATGACCGATGCCGACGTGAAGCTCCAGGTCGGCACGGAGTCGACGCGCGGCCTCGGCGCCGGCGCGAACCCCGAGGTCGGAAGGGCGGCCGCACACGAGAGTCGCGACGAGCTGAAGGAATCGCTCAAGGGCGCGGACATGGTTTTCGTGACCGCCGGTGAAGGCGGCGGGACAGGGACGGGCGGAGCGCCGACGGTCGCGGAGCTTGCGAGGGAGATCGGCGCGATCACCGTCGGCGTCGTCACGCGGCCGTTCTCGTTCGAAGGACGCAAGCGCGCCGAGCAGGCAGAGCTCGGGATCCGCGATCTGCGCGAGAACGTCGACACGCTGATCGTGATCGAGAACGACCGGCTGCTCCAGGTCGTCGACAAGGACACGTCGATTGTGGACGCGTTCCGCATGGCCGACGACGTGCTGCGCCAGGGCGTCCAGGGCATCACCGACCTGATCACGATCCCAGGGCTCGTGAACCTCGATTTCGCCGACGTCCGCACGATCATGCGCGACGCGGGCTCCGCGCTGATGGGCATCGGCGTCGCGTCGGGCGAGAACCGAGCCGGGGAGGCGGCGCGCATGGCCGTCTCGTCCCCGCTGCTGGAAGCGTCGATCGAAGGCGCGACCGGGATCCTGCTCAACGTCACCGGCGGGCCGGACATGGGCCTGTTCGAGGTGAACGAGGCGGCGGAGGTCGTGACCGGCGCGGCCGACCAGAACGCGAACGTGATCTTCGGCGCGGTGATCGACCAGGGCGTCAAGGACGAGGTGCGGGTGACCGTGATCGCGACGGGATTCGGGCCGGAGCGGTACCGGCGCCGCCGGCGCGAGGAGCGCCCGGCCGAGGAAGGCGCCGGGACGCGCGCACCGACGAGGGACGAAGGTGCATTCGAGGTGCCCGAGGACGTGCTCGAGGTTCCATCCTTCCTCCGCGACGCCTGAGCTCGGCACACAACCGTTTAGAAACCTCTAGCCCGAGGTACTTCGAGTGGTGCCCTCCCGGTGAGCCTTGTGAGGTTCGCCGTGGCAACGGTCAGCCGCTCCGCCGAGCGGCTGACCTTTTCTTCATTAGCATCGGTCGCGCATGCAGACCCTGCTTCGCACGCCGCTCTACGAGAGGCACGTCGCGCTCGGTGCGCGGATGGTTCCGTTCGCCGGCTGGGAGATGCCGGTGCAGTACGAGGGCGTCATCCCGGAGCACCGGGCGGTCCGCGGGGACTGCGGCGTGTTCGACGTCTCGCACATGGGTCGGTTCGAATTCGAGGGGCCCAAGGTGCCGGCTGCGCTCCAGGCTCTGCTCTCGAACGACATCGACAAGGTGGCGGAGGGCGGCGCACAGTACACGCTGCTCACGAACGAGCTAGGCGGGATCATCGACGACCTGATCGTCTATCGGGTCGAGTCGGGTCGGTTCATCCTGATCGTCAACGCGTCGAACCGGGAAGCCGACTTCGACTGGATCCTGGAGCGCGCCGGCGCGGGCACCAACCTGCGTGACAAGACCGACGAGTTCGCGCTGCTCGCCGTCCAGGGGCCGAGGTCGCTCGAGCGCCTCGGCCTCGACGAGGGCACGCCGTTCACGTGGGAGATGGGAGAGGTGGCTGGCATCGAGGTGATGGTCAACCGCACCGGCTACACGGGGGAAAAGGGCGTCGAGCTGATGGTGATGACCGAGGACGCAGTGGCGCTGTGGGACGCGGTCGTGGACCGCGGCGCTACGCCGTGCGGCCTGGGCGCGCGCGACACCCTGCGGCTCGAGGTCTGCTATCCGCTGCACGGAAACGACATCGGTCCAGACACGGACGCGATCTCGGCCGGGCTCGGCTGGGTGTGCGCGCTCGACACCGAGTTCAGTGGCGTCGAGCAGCTTCGCCGGATCAAGGCCGAAGGGCCTGCGCAGAAACTCATCGCGTTCGTCATGCAGGACGCAGGCATACCCCGCCAGGGCATGCCGATCCTCGAGGGCGGCGAGGTGACGTCGGGCTCACACTCGCCGATGCTCGACCGCGGGATCGGGATGGGCTACGTCGCCGCGGAGAACGCGGAACCTGGGACGACGCTGACGATCGACGTCCGCGGCCGGTCGCGCCGTGCCGAGGTCGTCAAGAAGCCGATCTACAAGAAGGAGGCGTAAGTGTCCGCAGCCGAGAGCTATCCGGACGACCTTCGCTACAACCGGGACCACGACTGGGCGAGGGTCGACGGCGACGAGGCGACGCTCGGGATCACATGGTTCGCGCAGGACTCGCTCGGCGAGCTCGTTCACTTCGAGCCTCCCGAGGATGGCGCAGACGTGGCGAAGGGTGGCTCGTACGGGGAGGTCGAGTCGGTGAAGGCCGTCTCGGATCTGATCTCGCCGCTTTCGGGGACGGTGCTCGAGGTGAACCCGAAGGTCGTCGCCGAGCCCGAGACGGTGAACGAGGACCCGTACGGAGACGGCTGGCTCGTGCGCATTCGCATTGGCGATTCCTCGGAGGCGGACGACCTGATGGACGCTGCGGCCTACAAGACTTTCGTCGACGAGCAGTGAGCTTCCTCTCGCTGACGGACCGCGACCGCGACGAGATGCTCGCGACGATCGGCGTCGCGTCGGTCGACGAGCTCTTCCGTGACATTCCGGCGGGTGTGCGGTTCGACCGTGAGCTCGACCTCGAGCCGCCGCTGTCCGAACCCGAGATCGTGGCGCACCTCGAGGAGTTAGCCGCGCGGAACGCCGACAGCGGGCGTGAGCTCTCGTTTCTCGGCGCCGGAATCTATGACCACTACGTCCCGGCGGTCGTCGACGCCGTCCTCCAGCGCGGCGAGCTGCTGACGGGGTACACGCCGTACCAGCCCGAGATGAGCCAGGGCGTCCTCCAAGCGATCTTCGAGTACCAGACGGCGATCTGCGAGCTGACCGGGATGGACGTCTCGAACGCCTCCGGCTACGACGGGACGACCGTCGCCGCGGACGCCTGCTACGTCGCGAAGCACGTCACGGGACGCTCACGCGTGGTCCTGGCCGAGACGCTCAACCCGCAGGTCCGCCAGGTCGTGAAGACGTATGCGCCCGGGTTCGGTCTCGACGTGGTCGAGGTGGCGCACCGCGACGGAGTCACCGATCCCGAGGAGCTCGGCGAAGCCGCGCAGGACGCCGCGTGCGTCATCTTCCAGCAACCGAACTTCTTCGGCTGCCTCGAGCCGGCTCCGGACCTCGCAGCCGCCGCGAACGACGCGGGTGCGCTCCCAGTCGCCCACGTCGACCCGGTCTCCCTCGGCTTGCTCGAGGCGCCGGGCGTCTATGGGTGCGCGATTGCGATCGGCGAAGGCCAAGCCGCCGGCAACTACCAGTCGTACGGAGGCCCGCACTACGGGTTCATGGCCGCGCGCGCCGAGTATGTGCGGCGCATGCCCGGCCGGATCGTCGGTGAGACGACCGACGTCGAGGGCCGGCGCGCCTATGTCCTGACCCTGCAGACCCGGGAGCAGCACATCCGCCGCGAGAAGGCGACGTCGAACATCACCACGAACCAGACGTTGCTTGCGCTGGCCGGGCTCGCCCATCTCGCGTGGCTCGGGCCTCAAGGCCTGAGGGAGCAGGGGGAGACCTGCATGGCCCTCGCCGCATACGCGAAAGACCGCCTCGGCGTTCCGCTCCTGTTTCCAGATCGGGCAACGTTCAAGGAGTTTGCCATCCGGGTCGGACGGCCCGCCGACGAGGCGATCCGGGCGGCTCGCGCCCAGGGCGTGCACCCCGGCTACGCGCTCCGCCGCGACTACGCGGGCGTGGAGGACGCCCTCCTGGTGTGCGTCACCGAGAAGCGCACCGAGGCCGACATCGACCGGCTCGCGGAGGTGCTGGCCGCGTGAAGCTGATCTACGAGAAGTCGCAGGAGGGCAGGCGCGCGTCGAGCCTGCCGCCGCGCACGCTCCCGGTGCCCGAGCTCCCCGATGAGCTTCGCCGCGAGCGCGCCCCGAGGCTTCCCGAGATCTCGGAGCCCGAGCTCGTCCGCCACTTCACGCGGCTGTCGACGCGCACCTTCGGCGTCGACACCGGCTTCTATCCGCTCGGCTCGTGCACGATGAAGCACAACCCGCGGGTGAACGAGCGGGTCGTCAACTTCCCCGGCTTCCGCGACCTCCATCCGCTCCAGGAGGAGGACGGCGCCCAGGGCGCGCTCGAGCTCATGTGGCGCCTGCAGGAGATCCTCGCGGAGGTCGCAGGCCTTCCGGCGGTGTCGCTTCAGCCCGCGGCTGGCTCCCAGGGTGAACTGACGGGCCTCATGCTGATGCGTGCGTACTTCGGCGAGCGCGGCGAGGCCGAGACCAGGCGCAAGATCGTGATCCCCGACACCGCCCACGGGACGAATCCCGCGAGCGTGACGATGGCCGGCTACGAGGTGACGCCCGTCCAGACCGACCCGCGCGGGAACATCGACGTCGACGATCTCCGCTCCAAGGTCGACGAGCAGACCGCAGGGCTGATGCTCACGAACCCGTCCACGCTCGGGCTCTTCGACGAGAACATTCAGGAGATCACGCAGATCTTCCACGGCGCCGGCGCGCTCATGTACTACGACGGAGCGAACCTGAACGCCGTCTGCGGGATCTCACGCCCGGGCGACATGGGCTTCGACATCGTCCACTTCAACCTGCACAAGACGTTCTCCCAGCCGCACGGTGGAGGCGGTCCGGGCGGAGGCCCGATCGCGGTCCGCGACCGCCTAGAGCCGTACCTGCCCGTCCCCGCGGTCGTCCGAGACGGCGAGCGCTTCCGCTACGACTACGACCGGCCGCAGACGATCGGCAAGGTGCGCGGGTTTGCCGGGCCGTTCGGAGTCTTCGTGCGCTCGTACGCGTACATCCGGTCCTACGGACCGCGGCTGCGCGAGATGTCCGAGGTCGCGGTCCTCAACGCGAACTACCTCCTCGCGCAGCTCAAGGGCGCCTACGACCTGCCGTTCGACCGCCTCTGCATGCACGAGTTCGTCCTTTCCGCGCGCACGCTCAAGCGGCAGCACGCCATCACAGCGCTCGACGTCGCCAAGCGGCTCATGGACTACGACTTCCACCCGCCGACGGTGTACTTCCCGCTCAACGTCCCCGAAGCGCTCATGATCGAGCCGACGGAGACCGAGGCCAAGGAGACCCTCGACGAGTTCGTCGAGGCGATGCTCGAGATCGTCCGTGACGCATCGGAGCGTCCCGAAGCGCTGAAGGAAGCGCCGCACCACCGGCCGGTAGGGCGCGTGGACGAGGTCAAGGC
>JBKPQP010000010.1:0-6905 GCA_046734155.1 Actinomycetota bacterium
CAATCGCCTCGGGCGTGTCGTCCGAGCGTCCCTCCTCGGCAGCGCGCTTGCGCAAGCGCTCGATCGCGACCTCGTCGGGGACCTGGAGCTCGAGCACGACCGTGAGCGGCCTGTCGATCTCGGCCAGCATCGAGTCGAGCGCGTCGGCCTGCGGCATCGTCCGCGGGAAGCCGTCGAGGATGAACCCGCCGTCAGTGTCGGCCTGTGAGAGGCGCTCGCGAATCAGGTCGATCATGAGGTCGTCGGGAACGAGGTCGCCGGCGTCGTAGATCGGCTTCACCCGGTGCCCGAGGGGCGTTCCGTCTGCCATTGCGGCGCGCAGCATGTCGCCGGTCGCGATGTGCGCGAGCCCGTACTCCGACGCGAGCCGCTTCGCCTGCGTTCCCTTTCCTGACCCCTGGACGCCCAGGAGCAGCACGTCTAACGGCACGCTACTTCAGGAAGCCTTCATAGGAGCGCATCATCATCTGCGACTCCATCTGGCGCATCGTGTCCAGCGCGACGCCGACCGCGATCAGCACGGACGTTCCGCCCAGGGCGCGCGAGTTTGCCTGCGAGAAGCCGCCGTAGCGGATGAAGAGGCTCGGCAGGACGGCGACGGTCGCGAGGTAGAGCGCGCCGGGCAGCGTCAGCCGTGTCAGGACGCGATCGAGGTACTGGGCGGTTGGCGGGCCAGGCCGGATCCCCGGGATGTAGCCGCCGTGCTTGCGGAGCTGGTCGGCCTGGTCGACCGGGTTGAACTGGACCGCGGTGTAGAAGTACGTGAAGATGATGATCAGGAAGCCTTCGAACAGAAGGTAGGTCAGGTTGCTCGGCGTGAAGTGCGCGTTGACGAAGTCCTGGGTCTGCGGAAAGTACTGGGCGATCGTCGGCGGGAAGGCCATGATCGCGGCGGCGAAGATGATCGGGATCACGCCGGCCATGTTCACCCGCAGCGGCATGTATGTAGATCCGCCAGCCGTCATTCGACGGCCGACCATCCGTTTCGCATACTGGATTGGGATCTTCCGTTGGCCTTCCTGGATGAAGACGACGGCGGCGACGATCGAGATCGCGATCAGCGGGAAGAACAGCTTCTCCATCACGCCTCCGTAGTACCAGGCGCTGACGCCCGCGGGTGCGCTCGTCAGAATCGAGGCGAAGATCAGGAGCGAGATGCCGTTTCCGACTCCGCGCTTCGTGATCAGCTCGCCCATCCACATGAGCAGCGTCGTGCCCGCGGTCAGGGTGAGGACGATCAGGAACGTCCGTCCGAGGCCCGCTTCGAGGATGCCCTGGCGCTTGAACAGGTACGCGTACCCGAGCGACTGCGCCGCGGCGAGGACGACCGTGAGATACCGCGTGTACTGGTTGATCTTGGCGAAGCCGGCCTCGCCCTCCTTCTGGAGCTGCTCTAGGCGCGGTACGACGACCGTCATCAGCTGGAGGATGATCGAGGCCGTGACGTAGGGCATGATCCCGAGCGCGAAGATCGCGAACTGGGACAGCGCGCCTCCCGAGAAGAGGTTGAGGAGACCGAGGACGGTGCCTCCGGTCGAGTTGAAGTAGTCCTTGATCGCCTGCGAGTCGACGCCCGGCGCGGGGACCCAGGAGCCGAAGCGGTAGATCGCGAGGATCAGCGCCGTGAAGAGGACGCGGTGCCGGAGCTCCGGGACGCGCCACGCGTTTGCGAGCCAAGAGAACACGGTTTAGCTCTCGTCCTCGCCTTCTGCCTGAGGCTCCTCGGCCGGAGCCTCCTCGGGCGCCTCCTCTGCCTCGGCGGTCGGCTCTTCAGCCGGCTCCTCCGGGGGTGGCGCGGCCCTTTGCTCGCGCCGCTTCGGCGGCCGCGACTTCGGCTCGCCGCGCAGCCAGGTGATCGATCCGCCCGCGCCTTCGATCTTCTCGCGCGCGCCGGCGGAGAACAGGTGCGCGGAGACGGTCAGCTTCTTCGTCAGCTCACCGTGGCCGAGGATCTTGACGTCTAGCCGCGTGTTCCGGATCAGGCCGGCTTCCTTGAGCGTCTCGGGTGTGACGTCGCCGTCGAAGCGCTCGAGGTCGCGGACGTTGACCGCGTGCACCCGCGTTCGGTGCGGGCCGACAGGCATCGCGTCCTTCGAGTACTGGCCGCGCTGCTTGCCGAGGCGCATGTAGATCGGCATCTGGCCGCCCTCGAACCCGGGGCGCATCTTGTTCGAGCCCGAACGGGCCTTCTGGCCCTTGATCCCGCGGCCCGAATAGCGGCCCTTGCCCGAGCCGAGGCCGCGGCCGATGCGTTTCCGATTCTTGCGCGCGGCGACAGGCTTGAGCGAGGAGAGGTTGAGCTTCTTGTCGGTGGCCATCGGCTAGTCCTCGACCACCTCTACGAGGTGGCGCACCTTCCTGAGCTTACCGGCGAGCTCCGGGCTCTCCGAGTGCTCAGCAGTACGGCCGATCTTGCCCAGGCCGAGCGACCGCAGCGTGCCGCGGTGCGTCTGGGTCTGACCGATCGAGCTACGAACTTGCCTGATCTTGATCTTCGCCACTCTCGGTCTCCTGTGGTTCCTCTGGTGCCGCCGCGGCGGGCTCCTGAGTCGCCTCGGCCTCGTCTGCCGGCTTCGCGCCGACGGGTAGCACCTGGCTCACGGTCAGGCCCCGTGCGGCCGCGACCTCTTCCGGCCGGCGAAGGCGCTTCAGGCCGTCGACGGTCGCCTTCAGCATGTTGATCGGGTTCGTCGTGCCGATGCTCTTGGCAAGGATGTCGCGGACGCCGCCGAGCTCGAGCACCGCGCGCACGCCGCCGCCGGCGATGACCCCAGTTCCCTCACTGGCGGGGCGCAGCATGACGCGGGCGGCGCCGAACTTGCCGATGATCTCGTGCGTGATCGTCGTCCCGTGCTGCGGGATCGTGAACAGGTTCTTCTTCGCGTCGTCGACGGCCTTCGAGATCGCGAGTGGCACTTCACGCGCCTTGCCGTAGCCGAGGCCGACCCGGTCGACCTCGTCGCCGATCACGACGAGCGCCGTGAACGAGAACCGCCGGCCGCCCTTGACGACCTTGGCGACGCGGTTGATCTCGACCACGCGCTCTTTGAGCTCGCGCGTCTCCTCGCGCTGCATGACTTCTCTCTCAACCGGGGTCGTGCTCAAAACTTCAGTCCTCCTTCGCGGGCTGCGTCGGCGAGCGCCCTCACGCGCCCGTGGTACAGATAGCCGCCCCGGTCGAAGACCGCGGACTCGATGCCGGCCGACTTCGCGGCTGCGGCGAGGCTCTTGCCGACCTCGGCGGCCTGGTCGACCTTGTTGCCCTTGAACGACTTGAGGCCGAGCGAGCTCGAGGCGGCGAGCGTCTTGCCCCCCACGTCGTCGATGAGCTGCGCCTCGATGCCACGGTTGGAGCGGAAAACGA
Source organism: Actinomycetota bacterium (assembly GCA_046734155.1). Lineage (GTDB taxonomy): Bacteria > Actinomycetota > Thermoleophilia > Gaiellales > Gaiellaceae > VAXT01. The sequence continues at coordinate 3,365 of JBKPQP010000010.1, forward strand.
CGAGCCGCGGTCGCTCGGCGGTGCCGGAGAGGTTCTTGCGAACCCGCTTGTGGCGGCGGATGCGCGCCTGTCTGACGGACAGCGTGGCCATTACGCTCGCTTCCCGACCTTCCGACGCACGTACTCGCCCTGGTAACGGATGCCCTTGCCCTTGTACGGCTCCGGCGGGCGAACGTCGCGCACCTCGGCTGCGATCTCGCCCACCTGCTGCTTGTCGATGCCCTTGACGACGACCTCGTTCTGGGCCGGAACCTCGAACATGATCCCCGCGGGCGCATCGATCACGACCGGGTGCGAGTAGCCGACGTTCAGCTCGAGCGCCGTGCCGCGCAGTGACGCGCGGTAGCCGACGCCTTGGATCTCGAGGCGCTTCTCGAAGCCGTTCGTCACGCCTTCGACCATGTTCGCGACGAGCGAGCGCGTGAGCCCATGGAGGGCGCGGTCGTCCCCGCGTTCGGTCGGGCGCTTGACGACGAGCTGGCCGTCTTCCTTCTCGATCATGATGCGCGCCGGGACGTTCTGGGTCAGCTCGCCGAGCGGCCCGTTGACCGTCACGCGGCCAGGGTCGACCGCGACGTTGACGCCGTCGGGGATCGCGATGGGTTGCTTGCCGATTCGACTCATTGGTTCACCAGACGAAGCAGACGACCTCGCCGCCGACGCCCCGCTCCTCCGCGGTCTTGCTCGTGATCAGGCCGCCCGAGGTGGCGAGGATCGCCGTGCCCATCCCCCCGAGAACGCGCGGCAGGCGGTCCTTCCGAGCGTACACGCGACGGCCCGGCTTCGATACGCGCTTCAGGTCGGTGATGATGCGCTCCCGGTTCCGGCCGAACTTGAGGTCGATCGTGAGCGTCGAGTAGGCGCGCTGTTCCTTCTTGTTCGGGTGCTGGTCGTTCCACTCATCCGCGCTGATGACGTTGAAGTCCGTGATGTAGCCCTCCTCCTTGAGCAGGCGGGCGATCTCCTCCTTCATGCGGGAGGACGGCATCGTCGTCGAGTCGTGCATCGCCTTGTTGGCGTTGCGGATGCGCGTGAGCATGTCTGCGATCGGATCGGTGTGCATGTCGTTACCAGCTCGATTTGGTCATGCCGGGGATCTGGCCCTCGTGCGCGAGCTCGCGCAGGCAGATCCGGCAGAGGCCGAACTTCCGGTAGACGGCGCGCGGGCGGCCGCACCGGTTGCAGCGGGAGTACTTCCGCACCTTGTAGCGCGGCTCGCGCTTGGCCTTTGCGATCAGGGACTTCTTAGCCACTCTCGGGCGCTCCTTCCCTCTCTCTGAACGGAAGGCCGAGGCCCTTGAGGAGGGCGTAGCCTTCGTCGTCGTTCTGGGCCGTGGTCGTGATCGCCACGTCGAGCCCGCGCACGGCCTGGATGTCGTCGTAGTTGATCTCCGGGAAGATGATCTGTTCGCGGATGCCTATCGAGTAGTTGCCGCGTCCGTCGAACGACTCCGGCGCGAGTCCTCGGAAGTCTCGGATGCGCGGAATCGCGATCGAGACGAGCCGGTCGAGGAACTCCCACATGCGGTCGCCGCGCAGCGTGACGCGCGCCCCGATGGGCATCCCCTCACGGAGCTTGAAGCCGGCGATCGACTTTCGGGCGGTCCGCACCTGCGCGCGCTGGCCCGCGATCGTCGTCAGCTCCTCGATCGCGCTGTCGAGGGCCTTCGCCTCGACCTTCGCATCGCCGACGCCCATGTTGAGCGTGATCTTCGTCAGCCGTGGGACGCGCATGACGGAGCTCATGCCGAGCTCATCCTTGAGCCGGGCGCGGAGCTCCTCGTCGTAGCGCTCCTTGAGGCGCGGGCGGGTTTGCGTCGCGGTGGCCATTACTTGTCGATCTCCTGACGGCAGTCGTCCCGTCGGCAGACGCGCACCTTGAGCGGGGCCTGGTCCTTGCGCTCCTTCATCACGTAGCCGATCCGCGTCGGCCGGTTGCACGTCGGACAGACGAGCATCACGTTCGAGATCGGGATCGGCGCGGCGAGGTCGATCACCCCGCCCGGAGTGAACTGGGCGCCGCCCATCCGGCTCGGGTTCTTGATCGGCTTCGGCTTCGAGTGGCGCTTGACCATGTTCAGGTTCTCGACGAGCACGCGCTGCTCGTCGGGGCGCGCCTCGAGGACGCGGCCCTGCTTGCCGCGGTCCTTGCCGGCGAGGACGTGGACGGTGTCGCCCTTGCGGATCTTCATCGACTTCATCTCAGAGCACCTCCGGGGCCAAGCTCACGATCTTCATGAAGTTCTTCTCGCGCAGCTCGCGCGCGACCGGGCCGAAGATGCGCGTGCCGCGCGGGTTTCGGGCCTGGTCGATGATCACGGCGGCGTTCTCGTCGAAGGCGATCTGCGTGCCGTCGTCGCGGCCGTACGGCTTCTTGGTGCGGACGACGACGGCCTGGACGACCTCGCCTTTCTTGATCGTCCCCTGCGGGGTCGCGGTCTTGACCGTTCCGACGATCACATCGCCGACGCGCGCGTAGCGGCGGTGCGAGCCGCCGAGCACCCGAATACACAGGAGCTCGCGGGCGCCCGTGTTGTCGGCCACGCGGAGTCGGGATTCCTGCTGGATCACTTGGCGACCTCCAGCACCTCGGCCAGGCGCCAGTTCTTCGTCTTGGAGAGCGGGCGCGTCTCGACGATCAAGACCACGTCGCCGACCTTCGCCGCGTTCTCCGCGTCGTGTGCGTGGAACTTCGTCGAGCGGCGGACGACCTTCTTGTAGCGCGGGTGCGCCTTCACTATGTCGACGCGGACGACGATCGTCTTGTCCATCGCGCTCGAGACGACGACGCCGCGGCGCTCCTGGCGCCGGCCTCGGTCGCGGACCGGCTTCGGCACGCGCGTGATCGGAGTTCGGCCTTCCGGCTTCTCGCGCTTCGGCTTCGAGCGTGTGCGGCGTTCGCTGCGCGGCTTGCGCTTCGGCTTCCCGCGCGGTCCGGCTGCTTCGGCGGCAGGGGCTTCTGCGCCCTCCTCGGCGGGGGCTTCTTCGGCTTCGGCGGCAGGCGCCTCTTCGGCAGGAGCCTCCTCAGCCGGAGCCTCTTCGGCGGGAGCCTCTTCGGCTGCCGGCTCTTCGGCCGGAGCTTCAGCCTCTGCCTCGGCGGCAGGCGTCTCCTCGGCGGGAGTCTCCTCCGCCTGCGGCTCTTCCGCCTGCGCCTCTACGTCCTGTTTCTCTTCGTCAGCCACCTGTCTCCTTCGCGAGCTCGCGCTCGTGTCGTACGGTCAAAATCCGGGCGATTTCGCGTTTCGCGTGCTTGAGGCGCGCCGGATTCTCCAGCGCTCCAGTAGCCGACTGGAAGCGCAGATTGAACAGCTCCTGACGCCGGTCGGAGAGCGCGGCGTCGAGCTGGTCGTCGCTCATGTCTCGGAGGTCTCTAGCTCGCAAAGAGATCAGCCTCCCGCTTCACGAACTTCGTCTTCAACGGGAGCTTCGTCCCGGCCAGCCGCAGTGCTTCCTTGGCGAGGTCCTCGGGGACGCCGGCCAGCTCGAACATGACCCGCCCGGGCTTGACGACGGCAACCCAGTGCTCTGGGGCGCCCTTGCC
>JBKPQP010000011.1:0-4936 GCA_046734155.1 Actinomycetota bacterium
TGCTCGAACAACTACGGGCCGTTCCAGTTCCCGGAGAAGGTGATCCCGCTCTTCGTCACGAACGCGCTCGACGACCGGCCACTACCGATGTACGCGTCGACGCAGAACAAGAGGGAGTGGCTGCACGTGCGCGACCACTGCCGCGCGATCGAACTTGTGCTCGCGCGCGGTGAGCCAGGCGGGACGTACAACGTGGGCTCGGGCGTCGAGGCATCGATCGAAGACATCGCGGACCGTGTGCTGGAGCTGACCGGGAAGCCCGAGTCCCTGAAGACGACCGTCCCCGACCGCCCCGGCCACGACCGGCGCTACCTGCTCGACTCTTCGAAGCTCCGCCGCGAGCTCGGGTGGGAGCCGGAGATCGGCTTCGAGGGCGGCCTGCGCGAAACGGTCGAGTGGTACGCCGCCAACCGCGGCTGGTGGGAGCCGCTCCGCGAGCGGCTGCAGGTCGAAGAAACCGCCTGGACTAAGAGCTAGCGAGCCGGTCGAGGCATTCGCGCAGGCCGTCTCGCCAATGCGGGAGCTCCGGTGCGCCACGCTCGCTGCGCAGCACGGAGTTCTTGGGGCGTCGGGCAGGCCGGCCGAGCTCCGCGGTCGTGACCCGGCAGACCCGACAGCCGAGGCCCGCCTCCTCGAAGATCGCCTCGGCGAAGTCGGCCCACGTGCAGTCCCCTCCCGCGGACACGTGGTATCTGCCGTCGGGGAGCTCGAGGATCTCCGTCGTCGCCTTGGCCAGATGGCCGACGAAGGTCGGCGAGCCCCGCTGGTCGTCGACGACCGCCACCTCGTCCTGCTTCGAGCCGAGCTCGAGCATCGTGCGGACGAAGTTCTTGCCCGTCCAGCCGAAGAGCCACGAGGAGCGGACGATCCAACCTCCGCGCACCTCACGCTCACCCTCGAGCTTCGTCCTGCCGTAGACGGAGAGCGGATTCGGCTCGTCGGACTCGACGTACGGCAGCGCCTTCGAGCCGTCGAAAACGTAGTCCGTCGAGAAGTAGACGACCGGCGCGCCGAGAGCAACGACGTTGCGAGTCCCCTCGACGTTCACCTGAGCCGCTCCGCCCGGATCGGCCTCAGCCCCGTCGACGTCGGTCCAGGCCGCAGCATGGAGCACCAAGGAGCAGTCAGTTACCACGTCGTTCGGCGGCCGGGCGACGTCCCAGTCGGCCCTGGTGTAGGCCACGGCTCGGGGAAAAACCTCGGCGAGCGCGCTACCGAGCTGGCCTCCGGCCCCGGTGATCAGGACGCGGCCTGGTCCCGTTCCGACAGGATCGGCGATTTCGTGCTCCACAACTCGACGACGCGCGGATCGTCCCACGGAATCTCGTGCTCATCGGGATCGTCGGGGTGGTACTCCTCGGTCACGTGGTAACAGAACAGCAAGTCGGTCAGCGCCTCGAAGCCGTGGGCGCAGCGACCCGGCACGTAGACCGCCACTGGATTTTCGTCTCCGATGTCCTCGGCGAACGTCTCACCGCTCTCGAGATCGAGCACCACGACCCGAGCCGTCCCCTGGATGCAGACGAAGAGATCGTCTTGCCCGCGCTCGTGAAAGTGCAGCCCGCGGATCACGCCCGCCTTCGAGCCCGACACGTTGGTCTGACGCATCGGCTTCGAGTGCCAGCTCGCCCGGTTGATCTCGACGAACCAGCCCCGCTCGTCCTCGAGCCGACGCAGCGGGATCCGGCGCAGCCCCTCGATCACCGATTCGCACCGTTCTGGCGCACGTAGTCGTTGACCGCGTAGTAGGCGTCGATGGACTCGCCCGCGTCACCCCAGAAGCCGTCGACGACGTCGTACTCCATCGCCCCCTGCTCGACGAACCAGTTGTTGACGTCGGTGATCTCGAGCTCCCCGCGCGCAGAAGGCGAGAGCGAGGGCAGGAACTCGAAGACGGACGCGTCGTAGAAGTACAGCCCGGTGACCGCGTACTCGCTGGGCGGCTGCTCCGGCTTCTCGACGATTCGCACGACCTTGTCGCCGTCGAGCTCCGCGACCCCGAGGTGCCGCAGATGCTCGGGCTGCTCGACCTTCGAGAGCACGATCCGCGCACCGCGCTCCTGCCGCGCGAAGTTGTCGATCGCCGGCTTGATCGACTGCCCGAATACGTTGTCCGCGAGCATCACGAGGACCCGGTCGCCGCCTGCGAACCGCTCCGCGAGGCCGAGCGCCTCTGCGATGCCACCCTCACGCTCCTGGTACGCGTACTGGAGCAAGCCGATCCCGTGCTCGTGGCCGTCTCCCAGAAGCCGGAAGAACTCGCCGGCATGCGTGCCGCCGGTGACGACCATGATCTCGCTCAGTCCACCGGAGACGAGGGCGTCGATCGCGTAGGTGACCATCGGCCGGTCGTAGATCGGCAGCAGGTGCTTGTTCGTGATCCGTGTCAGCGGATGAAGGCGGCTTCCGGTGCCGCCGGCGAGGATGACGCCTTTCATGTCCGCGGGATGCTACGGCCTAGCGGCCTGCGGGGCGGAACGCTGGCTGAGGCGCTTGCTTCGGCGCCAGTGGAGACGGCTCGACACGCGCGATCCGAGCCGCCCAGTCCGGGAGCCACCAGTTCCAGCGGCCGAAGAGCTTCATCACGCTCGGCACGAGCAACGCGCGGATGATGGTGACGTCGATGATGATCGCCGCCGCGAGGCCGAAGCCGAACTGCTGGAGCCCGACGAGCGAGCCGGCGACGAAGCCCATGAACGCTGCGAACATGATGATCCCGGCCGCGGTCACTAGCCGACCGGTCTTCGCAAGCCCCGTGGCGACCGCCGTCACGTTGTCGCGCGTCCGGTCCCACTCCTCGCGCATCCGGGTCACGAGGAACACCTCGTAGTCCATCGAGAGGCCGAACAGCATCGCGAACAGGAAGACCGGAATCCAGCCCTCGATCTGGTCGAACTGCTGGAGCCCGAACGGCTTGCCCCAGCCGGCCTTGAACGCGAGCACGAGCAGGCCGTAGGCGGCGCCGATCGATAGCAGATTCATGAGGATCGCCTTGAGGGGCAGGAGTAGGGAGCGGAAGGCGCGCACGAGCAGGGCGTACGTAAGCAACAGCACCGCGAGGACGAGCCACGGAAACGCGCCATACGTCATGTCGAGGAAATCCACTCCACCGGGTGGACCTCCTCCGGCGAGCACGCTGACTCCGGACGGGAACCCAGCCGCGGGCACGATCTCGTCGCGGAGCCGCTTCACGAAGTCCTGGCTCGCAGGCATCCCGTAGTCCTCGCGCCCGATTGCCTGCAGGTGGAAGTAGCGGCCCGACGGGTCGACGAAGACCGGGCCCTTGCCCAAGATCACTTCCGCAACCTGTGGATCGGCCTTCAGCTTCGTCGTCAGCGTCGCGATCGCAGCCTGCACCTGCGGGTCCGACACGCCGCCGGGCCGACCCGTGTCGCCGACGAGCTCCGTGGGCGAGGTCGCGCCGGCGCCGATCGCAGCCGTCAGGACGTTCAGCCCCTTGACCGCCTCGATGTTCTGCGGAATGCCCGTGTTCGAGCCGGGCGTCAGCTGGAGCGAGAGCACGGGCAGTGCGGCGAGCAGGAGCCCTGAGATGGTGGCGGCCGCGAACGGAATCGGGCGCCGCATGATCACGCGGGCCAGCCGCGGCCAGAAGCCGTTCACCTCGTCGGCACGGCGCTCGTAGAGCCGAGCCGGTATGAACCGAACACCGTCGAGCCGATCCTCCAGCCAGTACAGGAGCACGGGCAGGAGTGTCATCGCCGCGAGCACGGAAACGAGCGGGATCAGGAGCCCGGCGAGGCCGAACCCGCGCATGAACGGGACGGGCATGAAGAGCATCAGCGCGAGGCCGATCGCGACCGCAGTCCCGCTGAAGAGGACGGCGCGCCCAGCGGTCTCCATCGTCCGCTCGACGGCATCGATCCGGCTCCCGCCGGCGCGGTGCTCCTCCCGGTAGCGGGAGACCATGAGCAGCGTGTAGTCGACCGCGATCCCGAGCCCGATCAGCATGACCATGTTCTGGATGTACGTGGACAGGGTCATGTAGTGGGCGAAGACCCAGACGAACCCGAGCGTGACCGGGATCGCAGCGGCAGCGAGCAAGAACGGAAGGAGGAAGGCCAGCGTCCCGAAGACGTAGATCAGGATCAGCATCGCGATCGGAATCGCGATGAAGACCTCGCCCACGAGCAGGTCGTGGTTCTGCACCGGCTCGAGGTCGTGCTCGATGGCCGCCTGGCCGGTGAGGTACATCTTTGCGCCGGGGATCGACCCGGCCGCGGTCCGCATCGCGTCGGTGTGCCCCTTCGCGTCCGCGGTCTGGAGCTGCGAGATGATCGTCGCCGTCGCCACGTCGCCGGAAGCGGCGTGGACCTCTGCGACCTGCCCGGTCGGGAGCTTCGTCGCGGCACGTTCGGCCGCGGCTCGCAGCTTGGGAACCAGGGCCGCTGCGCTCTCTCCGCCGTTCGCCTTCGCGACCAGCGAGAACGAGCCTTCGGGCTTCTCGCCGAAGCGGCTCTTGAGGATGTCCGCGGCTTTCTCGCTGTCCGAGCCGGGCAGCGCGAAACGGTTCGTCAGCAGGCCGGATAGGCCCGCGGATGCGCTACCGGCCGCGAGGATCGCGACGAGCCATACGATCAGAACCGCCCAGCGGAAACGAATCATCGTGCGCGCCCATCGACCCATCGACTCCTCCCACAAAGTTGCAGCTTCGAGGTTAGCGCCGGCTAGGTTAGTGGCGACTAGCCACGGCGTCAAATGGGTCTCCGCCGCTACCATCGGGTGCCATGGCCCGTGATCCCGTCGACCGGCTCCGCCTGGAAATGGAGGAGCTCTTCAACGACCTCTGGCAAGTGCCGCGCTTCGCGCGACGGCAGACCGGCTTCCGTCCCCAGGTCGACTGCTACCGCACCGAGCGGCCGGCCGCCTTCCATGTGATCGTCGAGCTAGCCGGCGTCGATCCGGCCAAGATCCAAGT
>JBKPQP010000012.1:0-4483 GCA_046734155.1 Actinomycetota bacterium
CCGCCGAACAGGCTCGTGCCTCCGATCACCGCAGCGGCGACCGCGTACAGGACGAGCGTGCCGCCGTCGATCGACGTCGAGATCGATCGCAACCTCGACGCGTACACGATGCCCGCAATCCCGGCCGTGAAGCTGCACAGCACGAACGCGACCGTCCGGATCGTCGCCAGGTTCACACCAGCGCGGCGCGCAGCCTCGGCATTGCCGCCGATCGCGTAGAAGTAGCGCCCGAGCCTCGTCCGGCCGAGGAGCACCGTCCAGATGACGAGCACGCCGACGACGAGGAGCACGACCCAGGGCACGCCGCGGACCGGCACGATCCTCCCACGATCGTGGTTGCAGAGCAGGACGAGCGCAACGCCGCCCAGGAGGGCGCCGCCGATCTTGAGCCACGTCACCGCAGGCGGAGGCGCAACGAGCCCGGCGCGCCGCCGCTTCGAGTCGCGCCGCCAAAGAGTCAACCCGAAGATCGCGACGAGCACGAGCATGAGGATCCAGCCCGTGAGCGGGCTGATGTTCGCGCTCGCGATGTTGTTGATCGTGTTGTCCTGGATGGGAATCGTCCCCCCGTTGCCGAGGATCTTCAGGAGCACCCCCTCCCAGAAGAGGAGGCCGGCCAGCGTGACGATGAACGAGGGCAGGCCGATCCGGGTGACGATCGTTCCTTGGACAAGCCCGATCCCGGCGCAAGCGAGTAGCGCAGCCGTGATCGCGGACCACCACGGCCAGCCGTGAGCCGGGCTCGCGAGATCGGCCATGATCACGCCGCCGAGCCCCGCGACGAACCCGACCGAGAGGTCGATCTCCCCGAGCAGCAGGACGAAGACCTCGCCCATCGCGAGCAGGCTGAAGACGGCAGCCTGCAAGAGGAGGTTGACGAGGTTGGCCGCGGTCAGGAATTGCGAGTCCAGGGACTGGAAGAAAATCGAGACGAGTAGCAGCCCCGCGATGACCGGCAGGATCCCGCTCTCGCCGGCCTTGATCCTGGCGATCGAGGATCTGAAGTAGTCCCCGACGGAGTCCGCGGCGATCTCGGCCGGAACGGCGAGCTCGGCCTGGCGAGCTGCCTGCTCCGTTTGAAGGTCCGACTCGGGCGGCGGGAGGGTCTCGTCGACCTTGGCCATCAGGCGCCGTCTCCGTTCTTGGCGAGCCGCTCCGACTTGCCCGTCGTCATCAGGTCGACCGCGATCTGCCGGTCGAGCTCCGACGCCGGACGCTCCGCGACGACGCGACCGAGGTAGAGCACGATGATCCGGTCGGCGACCTCGAAGACGTCGTTCATGTTGTGCGAGACGAACAGCGCCGCGTGCCCCTGCTCGGCGAGGCGGCGCGTGAGGTCGAGCACCATCTGCGTCTGTGCAACCCCGAGCGCCGCCGTCGGCTCGTCCATGATCACGAGCTTCGCGTCCCAGAGCACGGCCTTGGCGATCGCAACCGACTGCCGCTGTCCACCCGAGAGCGACGCGACCGGCTGCCGGATCGAGCGCACGGTCGTCACCCGTAGGCTGGCGAGCGTTTCCGTGGCCGCCTTCTCCATTGCCTCCTCATCGAGGAACACGCGCTCGTTCAGGCGCTCCCGGCCGAGGAACATGTTTTGCACGATGTCCAGGTTGTTACAGAGCGCGAGATCCTGGTACACGGTCTCGATCCCGAGCGCGGCGGCTTCGCGGGGCGTGCGGATCCGAACCGGCTTCCCGTCCCAGAAGATCTGTCCGTGCTCCGGACCGTGGATGCCGGCGATGGTCTTGATCGTCACCGACTTGCCGGCGCCGTTGTCGCCGATCAGCGCCGTCACCTGGCCGGCCGGGAGCTCGAGGTCGACGTCCGAGAGTGCCTGAACCGGGCCGAAGTTCTTCGAGACGCCCTTGAGGCGAAGGAGAGGCTCAGCGCCGTTGTCGGTGGTCGTCATCGCGTCCCTTCTCGAGCGTCTACGAACGGGCAGGCCGGACCTCGCCCACGAGGGCGAGGCCCGATCCTGGCCCCTGTCTACTGGATTCCTGCCTCCTTGCACTCCTTCGCTACAGCCCCGGTGCAGAGGGCAGACGCAGTGATCGTGCCGTCCTTGACGACGGTGTCGGCCATGTTCTCCTTCGTCACCCAGAAGGGCTTCGTGTAAACGGACTTGATGTCCGCGTTCAGCGTCGCGTCCCTCGTCGTGTCGTTGACGAGCGAGGACGGCGGCGTCTTGCCGGCCCTCAGGTAGAGCGCGAGCGCCGCTGCCGCCTGCGCCTCGGCGAAGTACGGCTTGTACACGGTGCCGCACTGGTAGCCCTTGAGGATGTTCTGCAGGCCGGTCGGCGCGGCGTCCTGACCCGTGGTCGGGAACGTCTGCGCCGGGATCTTGTCCTTCTGCAGGACGGCGATCACCGCGTTCGCGTTGTCGTCGTTCGGCGTGACGACAGCGTTCATGTTCGGGTGCGCCGTGTACTGCTGCTCGAACGTCGTTGCCGCGGTCGGCGGATCCCAGGTGCCCGCCGGCGCACCCACCTTCGTGTACGTGCCGGCCGAGAACTTCGGGTCGAGCACCCCGTTGTAGCCCTGTGCGAACAGCTTCGCGTTGTTGTCGGTCGGGTCGCCGCTCATGACCAGGATCTGCGGCTTTTTGACCTTCCAGGCGCTCAGGCAGTCGACCATGCCCTGGCCGATCAACTGACCGACCTGGACGTTGTTGAAGCTCACGTAGTAGCGATCCTTCGGGCCGCCGGTGACGAGGCGGTCGTAGTCGATCACCTTCACGCCCTGCGACTCGGCCTTCGACTCGATCGCCGCGCCCGAGCCCGGATCCAGCGGGTCGATGAGGAGCACCGAGGCGCCCGCGTTGATGTCGGCCTCGGCCTGCTGCTGCATCGTGCTCGTGCTGCCGTGGGCGTTGTCGATCTTGAACTGGCTGGAAGTGAGCCCAGCCGCCTTGAACGCTCTCGTCAGGTTCGGCGCGTCGTACTGGACGTAGCGCGTCGAGGTCGTCGTGTCGGGGAGCAGGACCCCGATCATGCCCTTGCCCTGGCTCGCAAGCGGCTTGAGCTTGGCCATCGCCGAAAAGTCCGCCGTCAAATCGTCGACGCCGACCGTCGGCGTGCCGGACGATTCGGTGGTCGTACTGGCGCTTTCGTTGTTCGATCCGCCGCCGCCACAGGCGGCGATCACGAAGAGCGCAATGCTCGCAAGACCAAAGAGTGCGAGTCCTCTCCACGCTGAGCGCATACTTCCTCCCTCTCTAGCTCTGGGGCGCAATTGCAGACAAGGATACTCCGCTCAGGAACCCGGTCCGCGCCGAGCCTCCGCGACTGCCTCACGAATCCGCTCGCAGCCGTCTCGGAGAACCGGGTCGCCATGCGGGATGATCACCCGTTCGATCGGAAGATTCGCGAGGGAGTCGAGCGCAGGCAGTAGGCGTTCGGGGTCGGCCTCGTCGACGAAGATTCGTATGCGCCCCTCCCTTCCGGCGAGGACGTCGCCGCTGACGAGCGTGGCGTGCTCGCGGATGAAGAAGACGACTTGCTGCGGCTCGCCGTCCAGCTCGATCGCTTCGATGCCAGACGGTAGGTCGCTGGTGGTCGCGGGGTTCGGGATCTTGCGCCAGACGGCACGCGGAGGCGTCCACACCGAAGCGTTGTAGCGGTCGACGAAGTCAGCGGTGCCCCGGTAGTGCGCGCCTTGCGTGAGCAGGACTCGCACCGGCTTCCCGTGAGGATCGAAGTCGCCGTCGGCCGGCAAGAACGGGTCGATGAGCGCGACCTCGTTCTCGGTCTCGTAGCGCACGACCGGAACCTCCTCGGGCCAGTCCTCGGTCGGCACCCAGTCGGGGTGCGGCGCCATCCACCACGACAGCTCGCTCATGCGTGCCTCACGGTCGGAATGCGTAGATCGCGCTCGTCCCGCCTCCGACGATGACGATCCTGCCGTCGCGCACGACTGCTGCCGGGTCTTCGAGCGTTCGACGTAAGCGTGCGGCGGTAGAGACCTGACCGGCCGGGAGGATCCGGAGGATGCGCCTGCCTCCCACGAGGTAGAGCGCTCCGCGGAGCGCGACAAGTGCGGCGTGCGCCTCGGGCCGCGGAAGCGTCGCGACTCTTCGCGGCTGAGCCCCCGGCCGAATCGCCCACACGGCGTCGCTCGGTCCCGCGAGCGTGAGACCACCCGCCACGTAGATACGGCCGCCGAGCGAGGCCACGCCCGCATACCGCGTTCCGGCCGGAAGACGAGCCACTGTGGTCGTCCGCCCGTTCGCATAGCGCAGGACAGCGGAGGCGTACTCCGCCCCGGTGTAGCCGCCTACGAGGTACGTGCGACCATCGAGCTCGACGCTGCTGAGGTCGGAGAGCGGCTCGTCGAGGGCCCCGGCGCGCCGCGCGGCGCCTGTGCGCGAAACGGCGACGATCGTGTTCGTCGAAGTGCCCTGGCCGCCGCCGAAGAGGAGGGCTTTGCCGTGGACGACGGCTGCGGCGGCGTCGTGAGTCGGCGCCGGCAAGGATCCGACGACCCG
>JBKPQP010000013.1:0-11113 GCA_046734155.1 Actinomycetota bacterium
ATCGGGGCGCCGAGATTTGAACTCGGGACCTCTAGTCCCCCAGACTAGCGCGCTAACCAGGCTGCGCCACGCCCCGCGTTTGGCGATTCTAGCGTCCTGGCATGTTCCATCCATGCCGACGGATCAGTATCACGAGCCGCCCCAGGAGCTCGGTGACGAGGGCCGCACCTTCGCCCGCGTGATCGCGTCCCTCCAGGAGGAAGCGGAGGCGATCGGCTGGTACGAGCAGCGCATGGCTGTGGAGACCGACGACCAGGCCCGCCGGATCATGGAGCACGCGCAGCGCGAGGAGTTCCTCCATTTCTCGATGGACCTCGAGTTCCTCGCCCGGCGCAAGGAGAAGTGGCGCACGGCGCTCCAGAAGATCCTGTTCAGGGACGGCGACATCGTCGACCTCGCCGAGAAGGCCGAAAACGCTGTCGAGGACTAGGCCGGACTACTTCTCGGCAAGCCGCTTGTAGAGCCGGTCGATCAGGGCCGGCATCTCCTCCAGCCGCTCCGTGATCACGCGGATCCGGTACTCGCGGAAGTGCTCCGGCTCGACGTCGAGCGCGGACGCCAGCGAACGGACGATCTCATTCGACGGCACCGGCCTGTTTCCGTGCACGAGGTGGTTCAGGTAACCGGCCGAGAGCTTCGTCTTCGCGGCCAGCCCGCGATACGTGACGCCGTTTTCCGCCATCAACCGTTCGAGGGTCTCGCCGAATGGATCGTCGCTGAAGCGGCGCCTACGAGCCATCAGCGCCCAGGCTACCGAGATCTTCGATCTGCACTCGCTCTTCTTCGCCCGTCGCCCGCGAGCGGACGTCGACGGCACCGTCCTCCAGCGTCTTCTTGCCGACCGTGACGCGCGTAGGGAGGCCAATCAGGTCGGCGTCCGCGAACTTTTCACCCGCGCGCTGATCGCGGTCGTCCAGGAGCACGTCCTCGCCTGCTGCGTCAAGCTTGGCTGCTACCTCCTCAGCCCGTTCCTCGAGCCCGGGCAGCACGACGAGATGGACGTCGTACGGCGCGACCGACCGCGGCCATTGGATCCCGTGTTCGTCGTGATGCTGCTCGACGATCGCCGCCATCGTCCGCGCGGGGCCGATCCCGTAGCTGCCCATGATCAGCGGCTTCTCAGTGCCGTCCTCGTCGAGGAACGTGGCGTCGAGCGGGACGCTGTAGCGCGTCTCGAGCTTGAAGATGTGGCCCACCTCGATCGCGGTCTGAAGGCGCAGCCTGCCGCCGCAGTTCAGACACGTGTCGCCTTCGCGCACCTCGCGGATGTTCGCGAACCGCGCCTCGAAGTCGCGCCCAGCCTGCACCCCACGCAGATGATGTCCCGTTCGGTTCGCACCTGCGACGAACTGCCCCTCCCGCAGTGCGTCGTCCGCCACGACTTCGACAGTCGCACCGACCGGGCCGATCGAGCCGGGATCCGCGCCGAACGCCTCGCGGATCTCCTCCTCCGTCGCCGGGCGAAAGGCCTCGCCGAGTGCCTCGACCATCTTCCCCTCGTCGAGCCGATCGTCACCGCGCACGAGCGCGAGCACGACGCGACCGTCCGCGACGACCGGCATCGCCTTCGACGTCGCCGCATCGTCGATCTCCAGCATCTTCGCCAGGTCCTCGATCGTGGTCGCACCGGGCGTCTCGACATCCTCGGGAGCATCCAGCGCCGCCGGGAACTCCGCGGCACGAGGAATGCCGCGCGCAATCTCGAGGTCGGCTGCGTAGTCACCGCGCTCGCACGTGACGAGCGTGTTCTCGCCGGTAGCCGCTGGGGCGAGGTAGTCCATGCTCGCGCTCCCGCCCATCATCCCCGACTCGGCCTGAACGAGATACACCTCGAGCCCGCATCGCTCGAAGATCCGGTCGTAGGCGGCCCTGTGCAGCTGGAAGCTCTTCTCGAGGCCCTCCTCGTCCCGATCGAACGAGTACGAGTCCTTCATGACGAACTCACGGACGCGGATGAGACCGGCTCGCGGCCGCGCCTCGTCCCGGTCCTTCGTCTGGAAGTGGTAGAGCATCTGAGGGAGATCGCGATACGACTGGATCTCGCGCGAGTGGAACGTGACGGTCTCCTCGTGCGTCAGCGGGAGGACGAACTCGCGATCGTTGCGATCACGGAGCTTGAAGAGCTCGGGGATGTCGTAGCGGTTGGTCGCCTTCCAGAGCTCGGCCGGGGTCAGGACGGGCATCGAGAGCTCCTGCGCCCCGATCGCGTCCATCTCCTCGCGAATGATCTGGACGACGTTCTCGTGAACGCGCCAGCCGAGCGGAAGGAACGTCCACAGCCCCGCGCTCAACTGGCGGATGAAGGCGCCGCGGACGAGCAGCTTGTGGCTGACCGCCTCGGCGTCGGCCGGGGCCTCGCGCAGGGTCGGCAGGAAGAGTTGGGACGCTCGGCGGATCACGCTCCGAACCCTAGTCGAGAGGAATTTCGGAGGCTTCCGCCATGGCGAGCGCGGCCGGCTTCGCCATCTTGAGCCGCTTCGGCCGGCGCATCCCGGCCTCGATCCAGGTGTCGATCTCCGTGAACAGGTCGTCGACGAGCGTCTCGGACGACACCTTCTTCAGGACGCGGCCGTGCGCGTAGATGAACCCGACGTCGCGCCCGCCTGCGATTCCGAAGTCGGCGTCCCCTGCTTCCCCCGGCCCGTTCACTGCGCAGCCCATGACCGCGACCTCGAACGCTTGGGGATAGTCCCTGAGCCGCTCCTCGACCTGGACGGCGAGGTTCTCGACCCCGACGTTGTCGCGACCGCACGACGGGCACGCGATCATCACCGGGCCGCGCTCGCGAAGCCCCAGCGCCTTCAGGATCTCCCAGGCGACCTCGACCTCCTTCACGGGGTCCGCCGTCAGCGAGACACGCAGCGTGTCGCCGATCCCGTCGGAGAGCAGCGCGCCGATCCCGACAGCGCTCTTGATGGAGCCAGCGAACGTCGTCCCGGCCTCGGTCACGCCCAGGTGCAGCGGGTACGGGACGCGCTCAGAGAGCATCCGGTACGCACGGATCATCGTCGGCACGTGCGTCGACTTGACCGAGATCTTGAAGTCGTAGTACCCGAGCCGCTCGAGCAGATGCACCTCTTCGAGGGCCGCGGCGACGAGCGCTTCGGCCTGGTCCTGCTGCGCGAGCTCGTGCAGGTGCTTCGGCAGGGAGCCGGAATTGGCGCCGATGCGCATCGGGATGCCTGCCGCGTGCGCAGCGCTCACGACCTGCTCAACTCGTTCCGGCCCGCCGATGTTCCCCGGGTTGATCCGGACGGCGGCCACTCCCGCGTCGATCGCGCGCAGTGCGAGGCTCGCGTTGAAATGGATGTCTGCGATGACCGGGATCGGCGACAGGCGGACGATCTTCTTCAACGCGTCCGCGTCCTCGATCTTCGGCACCGCGCAGCGCACGACCTCGCAGCCCGCCGAGGCGAGAGCCGCAATCTGAGCGGTCGTCGCGGGGACGTCATGCGTCGGCGTGAGCGTCATCGACTGCACGACAACGGGCGCGCCGCCGCCGATCTGGACGCCGCCGACCTTGATCGACCGTTCGCTGGCCATCAGTTGCCCAGATTGCCGATGTCGTTCGAGAGCCCGATGAAGAAGAGCAGGAGCACGACCGCGATTCCGATCGCCGAGGCGCGCTCGTAGACCTCGCGGCCGACCGCCCGGCCGCGGATGCCCTCGATCAGCGAGAACACGATATGGCCGCCGTCGAGCGGCAGGAACGGAAGCAGGTTGAGGAGCGCAAGAGACAGGCTCAGCAACCCGAGCACCCATAGGTACGTCTGGAGACCCTGGGCGAGCGCCTCCGACGAGCCCTCGACGATGCCGACCGGGCTCGAGACTTCTTTTCGGTTGCCGCGGACGAGTCGCGTCAACGACGCCCCGATCTCCTTCGTGATCACGCCGGTCAGCTTCACGGACTCCCAAGTCGCCCGCGGCACCGAGAGGCGCGGCTCCTTTTTCGGCCGGGCAGGTCTGAGGACCGTGCCGTCGCTTTGGCCACTGTGGCGGACCAAGAGCGTGATCGGGCCACCGTGCGACCGCCGGATTAGGTCCGACACCTCGGATACGTCCTGCACCCTCTGGCCGTTGACCCGCAGGATACGGTCGCCCGGGCGCAGACCAATCGTCGCGGCAGGATGGCCTTCCGACACGCTGCGCACGATCGGCGCATTGTTGTTCTCCATCGTGAACCCGAGCCGGTAGCCGCCGCTGCCGACGACGAAGAGCCCCGCGAAGATGATGACGGCGAAGAGCAGGTTCGTCCCGGGACCGGCGAAGATGACGAGCACCTTCTTCCAAGTCCGCTGGCGCCAGTAGGCGTCGAGGCCGAGGCCGTCCGCGAGCTCGTTCAGCCCCTTCTCGGCGCTGCGCCGCGCCATTCGGCTGACATCGACGTGCTGGAGCGCCTCGGCGAGCGCCGGCAGCTGGCCGCGCGCCCCTTCCATGTCGCCCTCGTCGAGCTTGCGCTTCACGCGATCGATCGGCGCAACGAGCTGGGGGGCCTCTTCGAGCGCGGGCCCGAAGAACGCGCTCAGGTCCGACGGCGCGGGCCTATGCATCCCCGGGATCTTCACGTAGCCGCCGAGCGGGACCGCGCCGATCCCGTATTCGATGCCCTTCCGCTTGACCTTGGCGAGCGCGGGCGGAAAGCCGACGTAGAAGCGCCGCGGGCTCATGCCGACCGCCCGCGCGGTGAAGAAGTGGCCCGCCTCGTGCACGAGCACGAGCAGGCTGAGTCCGATGATCGCGATGAAGATGTTCACGGCACCAGGGCTCCGACGGCTGCTTCCGCGCGACGACGCGCTTCAGCGTCCGCCTCGACGAGCTCGTCGAGGTCGCTCGCCCGTGTGCCGTCGACGGCTGCGAGAACGTCCTCGACCACGCCGGCGATCCCGAGGAACGGCAGGCGGCCCGCGAGGAAGGCTGCCACGGCGACCTCGTTCGCAGCGTTGTAGGCGCACGGATGGGTTCCGCCGGACCCTCCTGCCTTGCGCGCGAGCGCGAGCATGGGGAACGTCTCGACATCCGGAGGCTCGAACTCGAGGGTCAGCCCGTCCGTGAAGTCGAGCCCGTCGACCGGAGTGCGCGCCCGCTCGGGGTACGTAAGCGCGTACGAGATCGGCACGCGCATGTCCGGGTAGCCGAGGTGCGCGAGGGAGGCGCCGTCGCGGAAGCGCACGATCGCGTGGACGACGGAACTCGGATGGACGACGACCTCGATCCGCTCGTACGGGAGCCCGAACAGGAAGTGCGCCTCGATCAGCTCGAGCCCCTTGTTCGCGAGCGTGGCCGAGTCGACGGTGATCTTCGGCCCCATCCGCCACGTGGGGTGCGCAAGCGCGTCGGCGCGCGTCACGTCGCCGAGCTGCTCGCGCGTTCGGCCGCGGAATGGGCCGCCCGACGCCGTGAGGACGATCGAGTCGACCGCTTCGAGCCTGCGGGCCTCGAGGCATTGGAAGATCGCGGAATGCTCGCTGTCGACCGGGAGGAGCAGCCCCCCACCCCGCTCCCGCGCCTTGAGCGCGAGCTCCCCGGCGGCGACGAGGCTCTCCTTGTTGGCGAGCGCGAGCGTCACGCCGCGCTCGAGCGCCCAGAGTGTCGCGGGCAGCCCAGCGAACCCGACGACGGCGTTGAGGACGATATCCGGCTCGGCCATGTCGAGCAGGGACGTGAGGTCGCCGCCGGCCTGGGCGTGCTCGACGCCGCGCTCCGCGGCGAGCGCGTCGAGCTCGCTCGAGCCCGACGCGAGCGCGCAGACTTCCAGCTCGTCGTTCCTATCGATGATGTCGAGCGCCTGCTTACCAATCGATCCCGTGGCTCCGAGCACCGCAACGCGTCTCACGCCACACCCCCGCGTGGCAGTGAGCGCCGCTTGGCGGCGCTCACTTGATCGACCCCGTGGCGCCGAGTACCGCAATTCGCTTCACGCCCAAAATTGTAGGCGGCTTACAGCTGCCCGACGGCGGCCACCACGTAGTAGGCGGCCACCCAGGCGAAGAGAAGCGCGTCGATCCGGTCGAGCACCCCGCCGTGACCCGCGAGCAGCCGACCCGAGTCCTTCACGTCGACGTCGCGCTTGAGCGCCGATTCGAACAGGTCGCCGAGTGGCGCCGCGATCGCGATCGCCAGCCCGAGCACGAGCGACTCCGGGATCGACAGGAAGCTCTGCTTGTAGAGCGCCACGAACGTGACGGCGATCGTCGCGACGGTGCCCCCGACGAGCCCTTCCCACGTCTTGCCCGGCGAGACTGTTGGCGCTAGCTTGTGCCGCCCAAACAGGAGCCCGATGAAGTAGGCGGCCGCGTCACCGGCCCAGACGGCGAGCACCACGGTGTACAGGGCCAGAACGCCGTGCTCGTCGATGTCGCGGAGGAGGAGCGCGTACGCGAGGCCGAGGCCGATCCACGCCACTCCGAGCACCGTGACACCGACCGACGAGGCCGAGGCCGCGCCCTTGAAGGCGAACGCGAGCGCCAGCGTCGCGAACACGCCACCGAGCGCCCAGGTCGCGCCGCCGATCTCGGCCCCGAGCAGGGTCGCGAGCGCCCCGAGGTATCCGGCGAGCACGACCGGCCGCAGCGTCCGCGTCATCCAGTACAGCTCGTGAAGCGCGATCAGCGCAGCAACGACAGCGAGCCCGAACAACGGCCAGCCGCCGAGGTACATCAACCACAGGACGAGCGGAATGCCCGCCGCCGCGATCAGGATCCGCGACCAGAACGAGCTCACCGCCGGCCGAACCGCCGCTTCCGGCCTGCATAGGCGGCGACGGCCTGCTTCAGCTCGTCTTCGCCGAAGTCGGGCCAGAGGGTGTCCACGAAGAAGAACTCCGAGTACGCAAGTTGCCAGAGGAGGAAGTTGGACATGCGCAGCTCTCCGGAGGTCCTGATCACCAGGTCGGGGTCGGGCATGTCCGGGGCGTACAAGTAAACAGCGAACACGTCCTCATCGACCTCTTCAGCGCGAAGGCCCGCCTCGATCATCGCCCGGGCGGCGTGCGCGAGCTCGGCCCGCCCGCCGTAGTCGAACGCGATCCAGAGCTGGAGCACGTCGCGCCCCGCGGTCTCGAGCTCGAGCGCCGCCATCCGCTCCTGCAGCGACTCCGGCGCGCGGTCGCGCCTCCCGATGAAGCGCGTGCGAACGCCCTGCGCGGCGAGGTCGGGGAGCTCGCGGTCGATCGTCTCGTGGAAGATCTCCATCAGCGAATCCACCTCCGGCGGCGGGCGCAGCCAGTTCTCGGTCGAGAACGCGTACACGGTGAGCGACTCGATGCCGAGGTCGATCGCGGCCTCGACCGTTCGCCGCAACGCCCGCGTCCCTTCGCGGTGCCCGGCCTCCACGGGCAACCCGCGCGCCTCAGCCCAACGGCCGTTTCCGTCGAGGATGATCGCGACGGAACGCGGAGCGTCGCCCGGCAAGATCTCTGGCGGGCGACGAAATGCGCCGCGAATCCGCTCGAGCAGGGTCAGACCTCGGTGATCTCGGCTTCCTTGCGCTTCAGGAGCTCGTCGATCCGGCTCGTGTGGTCGTCAGTGAGCTTCTGGACGCGCTCCTCCGCGCGGCGCTCGTCGTCCTCGCCCACCTCGCCGTTCGTCTTCAGCTCCTTCAGGTGCTTGTCCGCGTCACGGCGGACGTTGCGGATCGCGACCTTGCCGTCCTCGGCGATCTGGCGGACGATCTTGACGAGATCCTTGCGCCGCTCCTCGGTCAGCTGCGGGATCGGGAGACGGATCACCTTGCCGTCGTTCGACGGCGTGAGGCCGAGCTCGGACTCCTGGATCGCGCGCTCGATCTCCTTGATCGAGCTCGGGTCGAACGGTTGCACGGTCAGCATGCGCGGCTCCGGGACGTTGATCGTCGCCAGCTGCTTGAGCGGGGTCTTCTGGCCGTAGTAGTCGACGTTGATCCGGTCGAGTAGCGCGGCCGAGGCACGGCCCGTGCGGACGGTGTTGAACTCGACCTGGGTCGACTCCACAGACTTGTCCATGCGCCGCTCGGCGTCTTGCACGAAATCGTCGATGCCGTTCACGCGTGCTCCTTTTCGGGGGTTCGGATGATTGTGCCGACCTTCTCGCCGGCAAGCACGCGCTTGATGTTCCCGTCCTCGAGCCCGAAGACGTGGATCGGAAGACCGTTCTCCATGCACAGCGACAGTGCAGTGACGTCCATCACCTCGAGGCCGCGCTCGATCGCCTCCAAGTGCGTGAGCTCGGGGAGCAGCCGCGCGTCCGGCTCGACGCGCGGATCTGCGTCGTACACGCCGTCGACGCCGTGCTTGGCCATCAGGATCGCGTCGGCGTTCACCTCGAGCGCCCGCAGCGCCGCCGCGGTGTCCGTCGTGAAGAAGGGGTTGCCCGTGCCCGCGGCGAAGATCACGACCCGGCCCTTCTCGAGGTGGCGGATCCCGCGGCGCCGGATGTACGGCTCGGCCACTTCGGCCACACCGATCGCGGACAGGATGCGCGTGTGGGCCCCGAGCCGCTCGAGAACGTCCTGGAGCGCGAGCGCGTTGAGGAGCGTCGCGAGCATCCCGGCGTAGTCGGCGGTCGCGCGGTCCATGCCCTCTGCCGCGGCGGACATGCCGCGGTAGATGTTCCCCGCGCCGACGACGATCGCGATCTCGACGCCGGTCTTCTGACACTGGACGATCTCCTCCGCGATCTTCTCGATCACCGGGAGCTCGAGGCCGAACTCCTTGTCGCCCATCAGGGACTCGCCGGAGAGCTTGAGCAGGATGCGGTCGAAGGCGGCCTCGCCCGCGGCCGGAGCGACGGGGTTCTCCTCCTCGCGGACCGTCACTCGGCGAGGGCGTAGCGCTCGAACTCGAGCACCTTCAGCCCCTCCTCCTCGAGCGCCTGCGCGACCGTCTTCTTCGGCTCGTGGATCCACGCTTGCTCGGCGAGCACGTTCTCGGCGAAGAACCGCTTGCCGAGCATGCCCTCGACGATCTTCGGCCGTGCCTGCTCCGGCTTGGACTCGACCTCGGGGAGCTTCTCGTAGATCTCGCGCTCCTTGGCGATTTCCTCCTCGGGAACCTCGTCGCGCGTGGTGAAGCGCGGCGCCGCGAATGCGATGTGCATCGCGAGCCTCCGCGCCGCCTCGGGCGAGCCCTCGGCCTTGACGAGGACGCCGATCTTGTTGGCCGGCGGGTGGACGTAGGCGGCGATCGCCTCGCCGTTGCCGCCCTCAAACCGCGCCGCGCCTCGCACGAGGATGTTCTCGCCGATCTTGCCGATCAGCTCCTTGCGCTCGTCCTCGAGCGACTCGATGGCTTCAGGCCCGTCCTGCTCGACCGTGTCCAGGACCTTCTCTGCGAACGAGCGGAACTCGTCGTTCTTCGAGACCGGCTCGGTCTCGGACCCGATTGCGACGATCGTGCCGTTCGGGCCGTCCAGGCGCGTGAGGACAACGCCCTCGGGCGTATCGTTGCCGGCGCGCTTGCCCGCGGACGCCATTCCGCGCTCGCGCAGCAGCTGCTTCGCGGCCTCCAGGTCGCCGTCTGCGTCAACGAGTGCGCGCTTGGTGTCCATCATCGGCGCTCCGGTCATCTCGCGGAGCTCACGGACCATGTCTGCGGTGACCTGGGTCATTCGGCCGGCACCTCTTCCGCCGGAGCGGGCGTCGGCTCCTCGGAGGGGGCGGCTTCCTCGGCAACGGCCTCGGCCGGCGCCTCCGGCTCCGGCGGCACCTGCTGCTCGAGCTCCTTCGCTTCGAACTCCTCCGGCTTGACCTTCTGCTTCCCCGCCTCGATCGCGTCGGCAATCGTCCGGATCACTAGGTCGGCAGACTTCATCGCGTCGTCGTTCCCAGGGATGACGTAGTCGGCTTCGTCCGGATCGCAGTTCGTGTCTACGAGCGCGACGACCGGCAGCCCGAGCCGGCGGGCCTCACGCACCGCGATCGCTTCCTTGCGCAGGTCGACGACGAGCACGGCGTCCGGCTGGCGCTTCATGTCGGCGACGCCTCCGAGATGGCTCTCGAGGCGCTCGAGCTCGGCGATCATCGAGATCCGCTCCTTCGGCGGGAGCAGGTCGAGCTGACCCTCCTCGCTCAGTCGCCGGAGCTCGTGCAGGCGGTCGATCCGTCCGGAGATCGTGCGCCAGTTGGTGAGCAGGCCGCCCAGCCAGCGATGGTTGACGTACGGCATGCCGACCCGCTTGGCCTGCTCCTCGATCGAGTCCTGGGCCTGCTTCTTCGTGCCGACGAAGAGGATCGTGCCTCCTCGCTCGGAGAGGTTCCGCGAGAACGCGGCCGCCTCCTCGAGGAGCTGGAGTGTCTGCTCGAGGTCGATGATGTAGATCCCACCGCGCTCGCCGAAGATGAAGCGACGCATCTTGGGATCCCAGCGACGCGTCTGGTGCCCGAAGTGCACTCCGGCCTCCAGCAGCTCTCGCATGGTGACGACTGCCACGACTTGCCTCCTGTTGGTTGTTTTCGATGCAGCCGGCGGCGGCGGATGGAACCACTGCTACAGCGGCACCACCATCCACCGTCCCGCCGGGACGGTTACAGAGCGGCTGGAAGTCTAGCCTCTCTCCTTCAAGCGGCCGAGATACGCGGCCAGGTCTTCGGGCAGCGGGGACTCGACGTCGATCGGCTCGCCGGTGAACGGATGCTCAAAAGCGAGGCGGTTCGCGTGCAGGAACTGGCGCTCGAGTGCCTTGTCCGGGACGCCGTAGACTCGATCGCCGACGACCGGGAGGTCGATCGCGGCCAGGTGGACGCGGATCTGGTGCGTGCGGCCCGTCTCCAGCCGCACGTCGAGGAGCGCATGGGAGCCGAGCAGCTCGTCGACTTCGAAGTGCGTGACGGCCTCCCGCGGCGAGTCGGTGTCGAGCGAGCGGCGCGTGGGATCGTCCCGGTCGCGGCCAATCGGTGCGTCGATCCGGCCGCGCCAAGAGCGCGGATGCCCGCGGACGAGCGCCACGTAGCGTCGGTCGAGCTCCCGGTTCCGCACGAGCTCCTGGAGCTTTTCGTACGTCTCGTCGGAGCGCGCGACCACGAGCAGGCCAGAGGTGTCACGGTCGAGCCTGTGGACAATTCCCGGCCGGTCCTCTTCTCCGCCTGCGACGCGCCCCGCAAGCCCGTGGACGAGCGTGCCCGTCGCGTGGCCCGCGCCGGG
>JBKPQP010000014.1:0-6294 GCA_046734155.1 Actinomycetota bacterium
CAGGGCTTCTCGCCGGGGATCCGCAAGCTGTCCGTCGTCGCCGATCTGCGCGTGGCCGAGAGCGCGCCGCTGCTGCCCGTCAAGGTTCACGTTGAGAAGATCGGAGCACGAAGCGTGGTCGTGATCGAGAACGCGACCGGCTTGACCGCGAAGTCGTACACGGCCGACGTCGAGCCGGCCGGGCTGAGCCGGGTCGTCGGACGGATCCGAAACGCGATCCGGCGCAACTTCACTGCAGAGGGGTTGAACGTCGAGGTGCACGGGCCGCAGCGTGCGGTCGACGTCCGGGTAGCGGCGCCGCTTCTCGTGTCGGGCACGGTCCAAGCCGGTGCGGGCTCGCGGCGCTTCAGGGCCGTGCTCGACGGAATCGACCGACGCGAGCTGCGCGTCTTCGCCCCCGGCCCAGGAGCGCCCGAGATCTCTATGCGCGTGCGGACGGCCGGAGTCCCGGATCGCGTCCGGCCGGCGCAGAGCGTCAGCGAACAACTCGCGAACACGATCGACCTCGAGCTGACCTACGCGCGCAAGCGCCAGTACGACCAGTTCCTCGCCGGCGCGGACACGACGGGGAAGAGCTCGACGACCTACGTCTACCGCACGACGCGGCGCACGGCAACGACCCACACCTTCAGCGAGCCCTCGTCGGGCCATACGATGGGCTGGGTCGCGCTGGGACTACTCCTGGCTGTCGGGCTCCCCCTCGCCGCCGTCGTCTGGGCTCGCTCCTAGTTCCTCGTCGACCGCCTTCGCGTAGGCGAGCTGCAGGTTCGCGGTCGCCTGCTCGAAGTCGTGCACGACGTCCTCTGGAACGGAGTCGGCCAGCAGCGGAGTGAGCGCGCGCAGCGACTCGATCGCGAGTTTCGCCTGCTCGAGGTCGCGGCCGTCCGGCTCGAGCTTCGCGTAGCCGAGCTGAGCGACCGTCGGGAGGATCGAGAGGAGCAGGTCCGACACCTTCAGTTGCCGGATGTGCTCGAGGAGCTCCTCCTGTGAGAGCTCGCCTTCCTCAGCCACTGACCGCTCCATGCGTACCTGGTGGGTTCCCTTGGGTCGACCGGTCATTTCCGACGAAGGCTCGGGCCAAGCCCGACCCTCCTGGAGGCGGCGCCGCGAGCGGCGCCTCGGGCGGGCGAACCTGCTCCGCGTAGATCTCTTCAAGCGTCGCGCCTTCTTCGAAGCGCGCGATCTGACGCTCGGCCGCGTTCGCCGCGGGGACCGCAAGGTACTCCGCCGCTCCGAGCTCTTCGGCGACCGGACGTGCCCACTCGATCAGCTCCTCGATGGCCGCGCGCGTGGGACGCACCTCGCGCGTCCGGAGGTCGATCAGCTCGCCGCCGAGGCCCCAGCGAATCGCGCGCCAGAAGTTCTCCTCGATCTCACGGTGGTGCGGATCGAGCAGCTCCTCGCCCTCATCGAGCGCGCGGGCGATCCGCGCCGTCAGCGCATAGCTGAACGCCGCCAGCGCGATCGACTCCTCATGAAGCGGCTGGGCGTCGGAGATCCGGATCTCGACGGTCGGGAAAGAGAGGTGCGGGCGAACCGACCACCACATCTCCGTGTGCTCCTGGATCGAGCCGGTGTCGAACAGGAAACGAACGTAATCCTCGAATGCCTGCCAGTCGCCGTAGGAGTCCGGCACGCCGCAGCGCGGGAAGAACTTCGTGAAGATCTCCGTGCGCACCGAGTGCAGCCCCGTGTTCACGTGCTCGAGGAACGGCGAGCTCGCCGAGAGCGCCAACAGCTCCGGGAGGTACGCGCGGAGCGCGTCGCAGACCTGGACGGCGCGGTCGGGGCCGTTGATCGCGACGTGCACGTGCAGCCCGAACGTGTTGTTCCGCCAGACGACGTAGCGGAGCAGCTCGTCGCGCACTCGGTAGTGCGGCGTGTCGATGATCCGCTGCTCCTGCCATGGGCTCCACGGGTGCGCGCCCGTCGCGCCGAGCGTGAAGCCGAGCCCGTCCGCGAGCTCGCGGAGCTGCGAGCGCCGTTTTGGGATCAGCGCCGCAGCGTCGGCGAAGGTCTCGCAGCGCCCCGTGCGCACTTCGACCTCGGACGCGATCAGCTCGCCCACGAGGTGCGGTTCGAGCTCCGTGCCCACGGCGGCAGCCTTCAGCTGCTCGAAGCCGTCGGTCAGTGCGAGCGTCTCCGGGTCGAGGATCGCGAACTCCTCTTCGACGGCGACCGTGAAGTCGGTCGCAGACTCGAAGTGCTCGCGGCCGAGCCGCAGCTGTTCGTCGCCACTCAGGACGCGCTCGTCGGCCACGGCGAGAGGTTAGTGAAAAGGCTCCAGCAACCGCCGCGCGACTCCGGCCCAGCTCCAGCGCTCGACGACCGCACGCCGCGCCGCTTCCTGGAGCCGCGCCCGCTCGTCGGGTTCGAGCGCGAGCAGCATGCGCACCTTCTCGGCGAGGTCGGCGGAGTCACCGGTGGCGAAGCTAGTCAAGTCCCCGTAGTGCTCCGGGTACTCGGACGAGACGCCCGCCGCGATCTCCGCAAGCCCCGAATGGTTGGCGACGAGCGGGAGGGACCCGGCCGCGGCTGCCTCGGCGGCAACCATCCCGAACGCCTCGGGGAAGATCGACGGGACCACGGTGACGTCGGTAAGCGGGATCAGCTTAGAGAGGTGCCGATGCTCGAGGGCCCCGGTGAAGAGGGTGCCGGGAGGAGCGGTCCGCTCGAGTTCCTCGCGATAATCGCCGAAGCCGACGACGATGAGCTGCGGCTCGATATCGACACGTTCGATCGCCTCGAACAGAACGTGGACGCCCTTGTTTCGTAGGAGTTTGCCGAAGTAGAGGACCGTCGGACGCTCCTCAGCAAAGAAGGTTTCGAAGGCCTCTGCGTTCCCATCATCGGGAAGTCGCTCGTTCACGTTGCCGGGATTCGGCGGATCCTTCCAGGCCTCTACAACAAGCTCGGTGCGCGCTTGTGCGCGTGGGATTGGCTTGAATTCGTCGACGTCGACCCCTGGCGGGACGACGTGCACGCGGTCGACGTGCCCGACGACCTCCTCGAGCACGCGGCGGATGTGCTCCGACCCGACGAAGACCGCCTCGGCGCCCGCGAGCGACTCTCTCCCCCACGCCGACAGCTCGTCGTTCCCGCGCATCGCGTACTCGAGCTCCGAGCCGTGCGCCTTGACCGCGTATCGCGCTCCCGTCGCCGCCGCGACTGGCCCGCCGAGGATGACGTGGTTCGCGAACACGAGGTCGGCCGGCAGATGGGCGCGAAGCGCCTCCGCGTTGGCCTCGACATACCGCTCGCGCTCGTCCGCGGTCAGGTCCTGAACGAGCCGCGCCTCCAAGCCCTCGTACTCGTCGAGCACGAAGGTCGGCAGCAGCCCGCCGATGTCCGGGCGCACGACCGATGCCCCGCCAAGGTCGTACTCCTCGGGATGAGGCTCCTGCGCGAAGACGGTCACGTCGTGTCCGGCGCGGTTCCACTCGCGAGCGAGGGAGCGCGTGTACACGTTCGACCCGGTCCCACCGAGGAGGTACCCGTGCCAGAGCAGGATCCGCATACCTTCATCTTCTAGAAAGGTCGAAGGGGGCAGAGACGCCTGCCCCCTTCGATCGGTTCGGTCCTACGGAGTCGTGAAGACCCCGTGCGGGACGCCGAGGCCAGTCACGTTGTCCCAGCCTGGCCCGGTGTGCTGCGAGGTCGAGCCCGAGTAGTCGTCGAACGTCCGGAGAACGTCCGCCGTGCCGTCGGTGGCGTCGACGCCGTTCACGAAGTTGCGACGCGCGACGGCGGTCTTGACCGAAAGCACGTCCGTGAACTGGCCCGGGTTCGCATAGAACGCGGGGTTCGCGAAACCATGCGGAGCCCCGGCCTTCTGGTCCGCGAGCGCCATCAGGCCCGCGAAGAGCGGCGAAGACAGGCTCGTGCCGCCAAGGCGGTACTCGTCGTACATGACGCCTTCCGGGAAGGTCTGCGTCTGTCCGACCAGGTACCCGGTGTTGGGATCCCCCACAGCCGCGACGTCAGGCACTCCGCGGCCGCTGATGTTCAGGCTCGACTGGTACCAGGGCTTCGGGAAGACGACGCTGACGCCGCCACCCGACCCGTAGAGCCAGCCGCTGCGCGTGCACGCATGGGTCGT
Organism: Actinomycetota bacterium; assembly: GCA_046734155.1. GTDB lineage: Bacteria > Actinomycetota > Thermoleophilia > Gaiellales > Gaiellaceae > VAXT01. The sequence goes on from JBKPQP010000014.1 coordinate 4,100, forward strand.
CTGGTTGCAGCTGTAGGTGCTCGTGCCCCAGCCGGTCTCGACCGCGCGCGTGTTCTGCTGCGTCACGCCGAGGCTCGTGCCTCCGACCGCGGTCACCCACGGGCTCGACGCCGGCCAGTCGGTCGTCGGGAACCCGAACGTCGAGCTCTCGTCGCCGTTGTCACCCGACGAGAAGTAGACGCCGATGCCCTCGGCGGCCGCCTGGATCAACGTGTCCTCGAAGGGCTTCACGTAGCCCGGCGGAAGGAGCTCCGTCGTCGAGAAGCCGTACGAGTTGGTCACGATCTGCGCCAGGTGCCGGTCGACGACATGGTTCATCGCCGCGTCGAGATCCTGGTAGTTGTTCGGAGCTCCGACGTAGACGATCTTGGCCGCAGGCGCCATGCCATGAACCGCCTCGACGTCGAGGGTCTCTTCGCCGTACCAGCCCTGCGGATCCTGAGCAGGGTTCTGTGGCCGGTGGAACGTGCCCGGGGCGACGACCTGGGTGAACTGCGAGCTGCTCATCGTCGGCAGTCCGCGGTTGGTCGACCACTGGTTCACGTCCTGGAAGATCGTCGGCGATGCGTACGCGTCGATGATCGCGACCGTCTGGCCGGCCCCGTCGTACGGGCCCGTGATTCCGTACGCGCCCTTGATCTGAGCGGGGGTGTGCCCCCGTACCGACCACGGGGCACTCGGCAGCTGGACGTCGTTGAAGCCGGCCGGGAACGCGTACGGTGACTGCAGCTCGGCCCAAAAGGCCGACAGCGGCGGTGCGTTCCGGAAGCCCGGGCTCGGCGGCGCCTGGGGCTGGCGGTCGTCAGGTCGAACGAACGTGTCGCTCTCGTCCAGGCCGAGCACTCCGGTCACGACGCTCGCGAGCGAGTTCGGAATCGAGACGTCGCCGTCCGGCGAGCGCAGCGTCTTGCCGCGGACGTTGTACAACCGAAGCGTCGTGGCGAACGCGACGTTCGCCTGGGCGACGGTGCCCTCAGCGGCGACGTAGTGGTTGTTCTGCGGCGTGTAGTCGATCGTGAAGCCCTGGCTCCGTAGCCAGGACTGGACTGCGGCGACCTGCGCCTGCGACGGAGCGAAGCTCTGCCGGAACTGCTGCGGCGTCAGGTAATCCCCGTACGAGCTGCTGTGCGGGTCGGAGACGGCTTTGGCCGCTGCCTCGGCGCCGGCCTTCCAGCCGAGGTAGACGCGGAAGCCGACTGGCCCGGCTGGATCCGCGTTCCCGGCCTGGTTGTGCGAGTTGGCCCACGACGGAGCGCTCCCGTGCAGCGTGGTGCGGTCCGACGAGGACGCTTGGCTGGCCGCAAGGCCGACGAGCAGTGCGGCGGCAGCCAGAATCGAAGCGAATCGGGGCATGTGCCCTCTTCTCCTCTCTCTCCCCCAGTGCGTGCAAGAGCGTGCCCGCACCGGTTGTGTTTACCCCCTACAGCGTCCCAGGGTAGAGACCCGTATATCTGAGCGCAAATGAGAACCGTCAGCGCTTACGTGAGGTGGAAATAGAGCGCGTAGAGCAGGTCGACGGCGGGGTTCGACGTGTGGACGGCCACGTCGGAGGGGACATCGAGCAGCGCCTCGGAGTAGTTGAAGATGATCTTCACCCCCGAGTCGATGAGATCCTCCGCGGCCTTCTGCGCACTCGTCGCCGGCACAGCCAGGACGCCGACGATGATGTTCTTGTCGCGAACTAGCTCGGTCAGCTCGCCGTAGTCGCTGACGCCGATGTCGCCGACCTGCCGCCCGACCTTCTCCGGGTCGGTGTCGACGATCGCGGCGATATGGATCCCGTGCTCGGCGAAGATCGGCGAGCTGACGATCGCCTCGCCGAGCCGGCCTGCCCCGACGAGCATGATGTTGTGCTGTCCCTGGGTGCGCAGGATCTTGCGGATCTCGCCGAGCAGCGAATCGATGTTGTAGCCGACGCCGCGCTTGCCGAACTTTCCGAACGCGGACAGGTCGCGGCGGATCTGGGTGGCGTTGATGTTCGTGTAGTCCGAGATCTCCTGCGACGAGATCCGGGCCTTCCCCATCTTCTTGGCCTGCGTCAAGACCTGGAGATACCGGCTCAACCGAGCGGCGACTCCGACCGTGAGACGGTCGGTCGGGGCGGTCTGAGGCGGAGCTTGTAACACCACACAAGGATTCTTGCATTTCCGCACCGGTTCTTGCGTCCGGGTGTCACAAAGTCCGACTTCAGGAGT
>JBKPQP010000015.1:0-7772 GCA_046734155.1 Actinomycetota bacterium
CGCTGCCTCGTCAAGCTCCGCACCGAGCTCGAGGGAAGAAATCCGGTCCCTACGGAGTCTGGTGGTTGATCACGTATGCGTAACTACGACGAGGAAACCCTGGCTGTGCTGCTCCGCACTCTTCCCGCCGCTCCCGAGGCGTGGGTCAAGGCTGCGCAGGAGATTCCGCTCGCGCGGAGAGGTCTGGACGACATCGTCGAGCGCGCTCGGGCCGACCAGGCCTTTCGCGAGGCGCTGTTCGCGGACGCCAAGAGCACGCTCGACGGAGCTGGATTCGACAGCGATCCGGCTCTGCTGGACGCCGTTCGCGAGCGCCTGTCTCCGTAAAGGCAGAAAATGGTTCCGGCATGGCCGGTGACCTGCTTGACGCACCCCTCGGCGAGTTGCTCGACACGCTCGCGAGCGAGACCCCGTCCCCCGGCGGAAGCTCTGCCGCCGCGATCGTCGTCGCCATGGCCGCAGGGCTCGTCTCCAAGGTCGCTCGAGCCTCGCAAGGTTACTGGGCAGAGTCAGGCGGCGTGATCGGCCAGGCCGAAACGTTTCGCGCGCGCGTCGCCCCGCTCGCCCAGACAGGCGCCGACGCATACGAGGAGGCACTCTCCGCGCTGCGAGGCCGCGAGGAGTTGACGGAGCGCTACCGCGACCAGCAGCTGCGCGCCGCGCTCGAGCGCTCCGCCGAGATCCCAATGCGGATCGCGGAGGCGGGCTGCGACCTCGCGTGCCTCGCCGCGCTTCTCGTCGAGAACGGCAACCCGGAAGTCCGTGTCGACGCAGCGGCGGCGTCGATCCTCGCCGAGAGCGGTGCCCGGGTGGCTGCGATCCTGGTCGAGACGAACTTGGGCGCAACCGCGGACGACCCGAGGGTGCGCCACGTCCGGTCCCTCGTCGCGGTCGCCGCTGACGCCTCGGAGCGGGCGCTCGCCGCGACCGAGTAACCGTCGTACGATCCACCCATGGCCCAATCCGACCCCGACCCCAACCAGGAACCGGAGCCGCACGAGGAGCTGCGCCCCGCCTGGAGCTTGCCCGCTGGAGCGAGCGCGGACATGGACCTGTCCGTTGAATGGCCGGGCGAGATCACCAGGGACTGGGCGTGGGGCGGCTCGACTGGCAAGGGCGTGCGTGTCTGCATCCTCGACAGCGGCGTCGACCCGGAGCATCCGCTCGTCGGGCACGTCGAGCGGGCCGTCGCCGTCTCGCTGACACCGGACGGGGAGGCCTTGATCGCGGACGACACCGAGGGCGACCTCTGCGGGCACGGCACCGCCTGCGCGGGCATCGTCCGCTCGATGGCGCCGGACTGCGAGCTGACGAGCGTCCGCGTGCTCGGGGCGGGCTTCAGCGGGAGCGGAGACGTCCTAATGGCCGGGCTGCACTGGGCGGTCGAGCAGGGCTTCGACGTCGTGAACATGAGCCTCTCGACGACGAAGCGCCAGTTCGCGGGGATCCTCCACGAGCTCACCGACCGCGCGTACTTCAGGCGCACGGTGCTCGTGGCGTCGGCACACAACATGCCGGTCGAGAGCTACCCGTGGCGCTTCTCGTCGGTCATCTCCGTCGGTAGCCACGAGGAGCAGGACGCGATGACCTTCTACGCCAACCCCGACCCGCCGGTCGAGTTCTTCGCGCGCGGCGTCAACGTCGAGGTCGCCTGGACGGGAGGCGCCCGCATCCGCTGCACGGGAAACAGCTTCGCCACTCCACACATGACCGGCCTCTGCGCGCTCGTTCTCGGCAAGCACCCGACCCTGACGCCGTTTCAGCTCAAGAGCGTTCTCTACCTGACATCGTCGAACGTAGGAGGAGGTCGATGAGCGAAGAGCTCAAGGCGGCGGTGGCCGCGGGCGTGGTCGGATCGCAAGACACGTTTCGTTCGCTGCTGGAGTCGGTGACCGAGGTCGCGCGGGCGATCTTCGGTGCCAAGGCGTCGTCGATCTTCCTCCTGGACGAGGAGAACGACGAGCTCGTCTTCGAAGCGATCGCCGGCGCCGGAGCCGACACCCTGCTTGGGCAGCGCTTCCCTTCGAGCACGGGCATCGCAGGTTGGGTACTCGTCACGCGCCAGCCGCTCGTGATCGAGGACGTGAGCGAGGATCCGCGCTTCGCGAAGGACTTCGCCGAGACGACCGGCTATATCCCGAAAGGGTTGATGGCGGTCCCGCTGCTCCACGAGGAGCGGGCGCTTGGGGTGCTCGAGGTGCTCGACCGGCCGCAGCGCTCGCAGTTCTCCCTCGTCGAGATGGATCTCCTCGGGCTGTTCGCGAACCAGGCCGCGATCGCGCTCGACCTCCTGCGCCGCGCGCGCCACGCCGAAGCTGTGCTCGCCTCGAGCGGCGAGGGCGCCGAAGTTGTCGCCCGGCTGGCGACGACGATCGAGGGCCTCGAGGACGACGAGCGCGAGGCCGCGCTCCGCATGCTCTCCGGGCTCGAAGAGGTCCTCAGACGCAACGAGGGCGGCTAGGCCGCCCTCGAGACTGCTACCGCTTCGCGACTACGCGATGTTCGAGTCTGTCGGCTCGCCGGTGTTCGAGCCGATGAGGTTGTCGCTCGGCTCGGCGCCAGCGTTCTGGCCGACCAAAGCGTGGCCCTCGACGTCGGGATCATCGTCGTCAGCTGCGCTGACCTGCTGGCCCGCTGCCTGACCGACGAGGCCGCCAGTGAGGTTGTGTCCCTCGACGTCGTCGGCGTTCTGCTCGCGATCCTCGCTCGTGTTCTGCTCGCGGTCTTCGCTCACCTGTTTCTCCTCTCGCTGCATCCCGCATTGCATCGAATGTCGACTACAAGACGGCCTTCTCTCCCGAAATCTTCCCTCTTTTCACAGGCGCGGGTCAATAGGCCCGCAGTCCCTAGTCTCGACGCCTCGACCCTGCAATGGTTCTTGTGTGTTCGGTTCGTTCCGCGAGCGGCTCGGGGAGTCGATGGATGCGTTCCGGGCCGTCGTCACCAATCCCGCACTGCGCCGCGTTGAGCTGTCCTGGGCGGCGTCGATCACGGCGTACTGGGCGTTCATCATCGCGCTCGCCGTCTACGCGTACGACCAGGGCGGCGCTGCCGCGGTCGGTCTCGTCGGAGTGATCCGCGTGCTGCCGGCCTTCATCGCGGCGCCGTTTGCGGGCGTGCTCGGCGACCGCTACCGGCGTGAGCTTTTGCTCGTCGTTCTTTCCTTCATCCGCGCCGGCTTCATGGCCGCCACGGCGCTCGTCCTCTTTGCGGGCGGGCCGACATGGCTCGTCTACGCGCTGAGTGGCGGCGTCGCGCTGATGGCGAGCACCGTCCGCCCGATGCAGTCCGCGCTGCTGCCGCAGCTCGCGAAGACGACGGAAGAGCTGACCGCCGCAAACCTCGTCCTGACCACGGTCGAGAGCTCAGGCATCTTCCTAGGCCCCGCGCTCGGCGGAATCCTGCTCGCCGCGACGAATGCGCAGACCGTCTTCGCCGCGGCCGCCGCCGCCTTCGTCGTCGCGTCGCTCCTGCTCGTCGGGCTGGAGGTCGAAGCCGCGCCGGAGCGCGATGTCGAGGGCAGCTTCTTCCGCGAGTTCTTCGGCGGCTTCAGCGCGATCGCGAGCGACCGCAAGCTCGCGCTGATCGTCACCCTGTACGGGATTCAGACATTCGTCGCCGGCTCGATGAACGTGCTGATCGTCGTCGCCTCGCTCGAGCTCCTCGATCTCGGACAGGCTGGAGTCGGTTTCCTCAACTCGGCGGTCGGGATTGGAGGGCTGCTGGGCGCCGTCGCGGCGTTCGCGCTGATTGGCAGGCAGCGCTTGGCTTCGGACTTCGCGTTCGGTCTGCTCCTGTGGGGGATCCCGATCGCGCTGATCGGCATCTTCCCGCAGCCGCCGCTCGCACTGATCCTGCTCGCGATCGTCGGCGTCGGCAACACGGTCGTCGACGTCGCGGCGCTGACGCTGTTGCAACGCACGGTGTCGGACGAGGTGCTGACGCGCGTGTTCGGCGTCATCCAGAGCGTCTTCATCGGGACAGTCGGCCTCGGCGCGATCGCCGCTCCGCTCATGATCAACGCCGTCGGTATCCGCTGGGCGCTCATCATCACCGGCGCGCTCCTGCCGTTGAGCGCCGGGCTCACCTGGCGGCGGATCACGTCTCTGGACGCCGACGTCGCGGCCCCGACGAAGGAGATCGCGCTCCTCCGGACGATGCCGCTCTTCAAACCGCTCCCGGCGACGACCATCGACGAGCTGGCCTTGAAGCTGATCCCCATTCGGGCCGAGCCGGGAACGGAGATCATCCGGGAGGGCGACCTCGGCGACCGCTTCTACGTGATCGAGTCGGGAGAGGTTGACGTTTCCGCAAACGGGGAACACATCGGGACGATGAGCGCGGGTGACCACTTCGGTGAGATCGCGCTCCTCCGTGATGTGCCCCGCACGGCGACGGTCACCGCAAAGAGCGAGGTCAGCCTCTACGCGCTCGAGCGCGACGAGTTCCTGAGCGCGGTCACCGGGCATCCGGCCAGCGTCGAGGCTGCGGATGCGGTCGTGGCCAGCCGCCTGTCGGGGCTCCGTCCTGGGATGGCCTCGATCTGATGGACGCCACGGGGGTGCTGCTCGTGGGAGGGCTCAGCCGCCGCTTCGGCTCGGTCAAGGCGCTCGCTCCGCTGGGGTCGGAGACGCTCGCCGAACGCGCCTGGCGAGCCCTACGGGAGGCGTTTCCGGAACAGATCGCGGTCGGCAAGGAGGCGGATCAGCTCGGCCTGCCCTTCGAGGTGCTCGACGACGGGATCGACGTGAGGGCGCCAATCGCGGGCGTGGTCGCGGGTCTGCATGCCTCGCCGACCGAGATCGCCGTCTTCCTGCCCGTCGACTGTCCTCTCGTTACACCGGAAGCGCTTCGCGCGCTCGCCGAAGCATGCGCGGACGCTGCTGTTCCGCAGACCGGTCCGCTGCCCGGCGCCTATTCCAAGACCGCGCTGCCGGTGCTCGAGGGCAGGCTCGACGCGCGCGAGCTCTCGCTGCGCGAGGCGCTGACCGAGCTGGACACGCGCACCGTCGAGCTCGACAGCGTCCTGCTCACGGACGTGAACACCGAGCGCGAGCTCGACCGGCTACGCGCGGTTGCGACGTAGCGGCTCGGCTTCCGGCTCGGCGAACGCGTAGAAGACGAGGTAGCTCATCGCGAGGAACGCGGTGAAGAGCACCATCACCGCCAGTGCACGCGGGTGGTCTTGCGGATGGGCCAGACCGGTCAACAGCGACTGCGCGAGGTGGCCGGGACGCGTGAAGACGTCCCAGGAATTCCAGCGCTGGAAGCGCCCGAGGTAGACGCCGAACGCGCCCAATCCGAGGGCCGCGAGCGCGAAGGCCCAGGCCCGAACGGGGCCGGCCGCGCTTCTGACGACGCCCTGCATCAGATACAGCGACGCGAAGCCGAGCAGGAGCCCGCACCAGGCGGCCGCTGACAGGAGCACGATGTCGTACCAAATCGGCGCGGCGGCCCATTCGCGGAGCCACTTGAAGTCGGTGACGATGTAGAGCGCGTTCGGGAAGAACAAGAGCCAGAGGACACCGGCAGCCCAAAGCCTGAGCCGGCCCAGGCCCTTGAGATAGCCGTCGTGCGCGTAGACCGCGAGGCCGAGCGGGATCCACGCGAGGAACAGGTTCCACACGAGGTTCGAGTAGGAGACGCTCCCGGTGTACCGCTCGCGCACGGCGACCATCGCCACGACGAGGAGGGACAGGCCGCCGAGGGCGGCGAGGATGGCTAGTCGCCGACGGCTCATCGCCAGCAGATTAGCTTTGTTGCGGGGGAATTCCCTCCTGGTGGCGCGGCAAGCCGTCGTCCGGGATCGGTTCCCAGTCGGCGGCGTAGGCCACGAACTGCCGGTACGAGGGCCGGACGCCCGGGTCGTCGTCGAACGCGCTCATGCGGACTCCGGAGACCTCGTTCGTGCGGGGATTGACGCTCCAGAGCGCCGATCCGCATGCGGAGCAGAACGCCTTCGGGAACCCGTCGGGCGGCTCGTAGGCGCGGACCAGGTCCTCGCCGGAGGTGATGTGCAGCGAGCCGGGCACGAGTCGGGCCTGCGGAGAGGCGGCCGTCCCGGTGCGCTTCTGGCAGCGGGTGCAGTGGCAGTAGCTTGCGGAGACGGGCGGCTCGGTGACCTCGAACCGCACCTGGCCGCAGAGGCAGCTACCAGTCAGTGCCTCGGCCATGCAGGAGAGTCTACGACCCCGACGCGGCTCTCAGAGGACCGTGGCGATCGTCGCGAGCCCGGCGGGGCCGAGGAGCTCAGTGGCGCGGCGCAGTGCCCTGACGACGCCGGTCCCGGCGCCCACGAGGGCTCCCGCCTCCTTGAGCGTCTTCGCCGCCAAGGCGAGGTGCTCTGCGACCGTGTACCGATCCGGCTTCTCGACCGCGGCCTCCTGGGACGCCGCGTCGAGCGACCGGTTCACCGTTTCGAGCTGCGGCGGACGCAGGCCCAGTCCTGCGACTTCGTCGCGGGTACGGGCGATCGTTCGGCGAAGCTCGAGGGTCTCCCAGCTCGCGGTCGCGTCGATTGCTGCAGCCGCTTGGGTCTCGATCTCGAAGGTGACTTCGTCCATGCCACCGCCTCCTTGTTGCGACTGTGTCTATATGACGGGCGGCGGGGTGCCGTTCTTCCCCGTGAGCTCACTCGTCCTCTTGCGCGTGCTCGATTGCCGACGCGCTCAGGACCCTGCGGGACGCGGGCGCGGGTTGGTCCTGGCTCGAGTACGGGCGGTTGAGGAGGTGCCCGGGGTGCACGAGGGTCGTCGAGCCGCCGCCGTCGAGGTTGATCGCGCCCTCGGCGCCCAACTCAACCATCGCCTCGGCGAACTCGAGCATTCACAACCTATGGGTCAAGCTCTGCCCGTGCCGCAGCGAGCTCTCTCGATCCATGCGTGATCTGCATCTATGCCTTCGTCTAGACATTCGTCGCGCGCTGGTCAGGTGTCTGAACCAGAGCTACCTTTGACTGAGCCCCGCTTGATCGCGCACGGAGCCGTTCGGCCTCCTGCTCGTCGTAGCACTCGCGCAGCCATGCCTGCTAGTTCTGCCACTGGCTCTCTCCCTGTAGCGCTCGCTGTACCGAACCTGGCGAACTATCCCAGTCGAGTCCTAGGCTCTGCATCGCTTCACCAGATAGACGCGGCCCAGCTCACGCAACGAGCTCGTAAGGAACCGCACCCTTCTGTAAACCCCCTTCAAGAGGACTCGATCGCCTTTGGCGATGAAAAACCAGCTCCGAATGATGAACGTAGGACCGATCGAGGGGCCGGGGTCCTGCGGCAATTGCCGCGCGGCAGGTACTTCCCCTTACGAGCACTCCCCAGGGGAGGGAACCAAGCCCAGTGACTAGGGGGCGGCTCCGGCCCCTTGTTCCTGAAGCATCCCCGGAGAGAAACGACAACGTCTGCCTTACGCGATCACGCGCCATGTGTGGGCGGTGCCGGGCTCGAACCAGCGACCCCCTGCTTGTAAGGCAGGTGCTCTCCCAACTGAGCTAACCGCCCGAATCGATCCTCAGTGTAAGCCGCCCGTGAGTTAGCGTTGGCGAGCCGATGACCAGGTTCGTCGTGGACTGCGGGGTCGTCCTTCACCTGGCCCGCGAAAAGCTCGAGGTGCCGGACAAGCACGAGCTCCTTGCGCCAACACTTCTGCGCTCCCAGACACTGTCGGTCCTCCACGAGGCCGTGCATCGGGGCGAGCTACCGGCGGACGAAGCGCTCGACCAGCTGGCCCGCATCTGGGAGATGAAAATCCGCTTGCTCGGCGACGCCGTGCTGCGCCGG
>JBKPQP010000016.1:0-7721 GCA_046734155.1 Actinomycetota bacterium
AACAACGCCCGAAGACGAGCATGGCCTGCACCCTCGAGTGCGCTGGCAACGGCCGAGCCCGACTCACACCGCGGCCCCTCAGCCAGCCGTGGCTCGACGAGGCAATCGGCAACGCGGAATGGACGGGCACCCCGCTGGCGCCGCTGCTCGAAGAGGCAGGGATCAGAGAAGACGCCGTCGAGATCCTCTTCACGGGCCTCGACCGGGGCTTCCAGGGCGAGGTCGAGCACGCGTACGAGCGGAGCCTTCCGGTCGAGGAGGCGTTCCGGCCGGAGCTGCTCCTCGCCTACGAGATCAACGGGCAGCCGCTGCCGCCGCAGCACGGCTTCCCGCTCCGCCTCATCGTCCCCGGCTGGTACGGCATGACCCACGTCAAGTGGCTTGCGCAAATCACCGCGATCACAGAGCCGTTCGAGGGCTACCAGCAGGCCAAGCAGTACCGAACGAAGCGAGACGAGGACGACCCCGGGGAGCCGGTGACGAGGGTCAATCCGCGCTCGCTGCTCGTCCCGCCCGGCATCCCCGACTTCCCCGAGCGACACCGGTTCCTCGAGCCCGGCCCGTGTCTGCTCGAGGGCCGAGCCTGGTCGGGCTGGGCGCCGATCGAGCGGGTCGAGGTCAGCGTCGACGGCGGCGCGTCGTGGCACGAAGCAGACCTCGGCGAGCCGACCGGGGACTACGGTTGGCGGGGCTGGTCATTCCCCTGGAACGCCGAGCCCGGCGAGCACGAGCTCTGCTCACGGGCGACCGACGGCGCCGGCAACACGCAGCCCGACGAGCCCGAATGGAACACGGGCGGCTACGTGAACAACGCCGTGCAGCGCCTGCAAGTCACCGTGCAGTGAGCTGAACGCGGCCCTCGGTGATCTCGCCGACCTTCTCGGCCGGAACGTACCGCGTCTCGCCGAGCACCCCTGCGGACACCTGCAAGCCGTCGAAGATGTCCGCTTCGAGGTCGCCGACCACCTCGTGCACCTTGCCGACGCTGTCGCCGTCCGCGCCGACGACCTCCCAGCCCGGCTCGATCACCAGCCAGGAGACCGGATCGCTCACACCGGCCCCCCCTCGACGTACCAGACCGGCCCCTGCGTCCCGACCGGGTCGGTGTCTGAGAGCACCCGCAAGATCCGCACCTCGCCGCGAATTCCTTCCTCGTCGACGCGTTCCAGGCAGCGCCGTGTCATCGCAGGCGACGCGCCGTAACCGAAGCGGCTCGCAATCCGAAACCGGAACCCCGGCACTTCGCCGTAGCGGGCGGGGTTCACCGGCGCCATCAGCAGCGCCGCGCGCTCCAGCCAGTCGCTGGAGACCAGCTCGACCTCCGCGTAGAGGTCGCTCCAGTCCGGTGGAAGGGCGGCCACCGCCGCGTCCCACGTCTCGACGAGCGTCGACCTGCTGATCTCCTGCGCTTCCGCGGCTTCGTCCACGGCGACGAGCTCGAGCTCGCCCCGGATGCCCTCGGTGTCGAGTCGGGCGAGGAGCCGCCGCACGATGTCCGGGGACGGCCCTGCTCCGCGGCGGGCACCGTAGAACCGGATCATGTTCCCGCGCCGTCCGGGGTTCGCCGGCCCGAGCAGCGCGGCGGCGCGCTCGCACCGGCCCTCGTCCGGAACGGTCAAGCGCAGGCCGGCGGTGCCCCAGTCCTCGGGAAGGCTCTGCTGAAGCTCGTCCCAGTCGGCGGCCAGACTCATCTGTCCGAGCGTACACTGCAATCTCGTGGCGAAGGTCGAGAAGAAGGGGGCCCTCTCGGAGGAGCAGCTGCGCGAGTTCTTCCGGGAGATGCTGCTCATCCGTCGGTTCGAGGAGAAGGTGGAGGAGCGCTTCCGCGCGGGCGAGCTCCCCGGTTTCCTGCACGTCGCGATCGGCCAGGAGGCGTGCGCAGTCGGCGTCTGCCGGGCGCTCGAGGACGGCGACGTGATCGCGTCCACGCACCGCGCCCACGGGCACACCCTCGCGAAGGGCACGCACCCGAACGAGGTCATGGCCGAGCTGTACGGGAAGCTCGAGGGCACCTCGCACGGCTACGGCGGCTCGATGCACCTGTACGACGTCGAGCGCGGGAACCTTGGTGCGAACGCGGTCGTCGGCGGCGGGCTGCCCGCGACGGTCGGCGCGGCGCTCGCGTTCAAGATGCGCGACGAGCCGCGGGTCGCAGTCGCGTTCTTCGGCGACGGCGCGACGAACATCGGGACTTTCCACGAGTCGCTCAACCTCGCCCAGCTCTGGGGCGTGCCCGCGGTCTTCGTCTGCGAGAACAACCACTGGGCCGAGTCGACGCCGGCGAAGCAGCAGTTGCCGATCGTCGACCTCACGGAGCGCGCGGCCGCATACGGCATGGCTGCGATGCGCGTCGACGGCCAGGACGTCGAGGAGGTCTATGGCGGGGCCCTGTCGGCGCTCGACCATGCACGCGAGGGCCGCGGCCCCGTCTTCCTGCTCCTCGAGACGTACCGGCTCACCGGCCACTACATCGGCGACCCGCAGGTCTACCGGCCGAAGGGCGAGGTCGAGGAGCTTCGCCGGACGCAGGATCCGATCACGAAGCAGCGCGAGAAGCTCGGGCTCTCCGACGAGGAGTTCGAGGAGGCCGACCGCGAGGCGCACGAGCTCGTCGACGCGTCCGTCGAGTTCGCGAAGGCGGGCACCGACCCGAAGCCGGAAGACGCGCTGAAGAATCTCTATGCCTGAGCTGAGCTACCGAGAAGCCGTGCGCGACGCGCTGTCGCAGGCGATGCGCAAGGACGACGACGTCTTCATCATGGGCGAGGACATCGCCGAGATGGGCGGCTCGATGGGCGTCACCCAGGGCATGCTCGACGAGTTCGGCCCGGAGCGCGTGCGCAACACGCCGATCTCGGAGATGGCGCTCGTGGGAACGGCGATCGGCGCGGCGATGCAGGGCATGCGGCCGGTGGCCGAGGTCATGTACGAGGACTTCTTGACGCTCGCGACCGAGCAGATCGTCAACCAGGCGGCGAAGCACCGCTACATGTCCGGCGGGCAGCTGAAGGTTCCCGTCACGATCCGCACGCAGGGCGGCGCAGGCTGGTCTCCGGGCGCGCAGCACGCGCAGCAGCTCGAAGCGTGGTTCGTGCACATCCCCGGGCTCAAGGTTCTGTTTCCCTCGACCGCCACGGACGTTCGCGGGCTCCTCTGGTCGGCGATCTACGACGACAACCCGGTTGTCTTCTTCGAGCACCGGACGCTGTACGGGCTCAAGGAGGACGTGCCCGAGGAGCTGGAGCCGATTCCGATCGGCAAGGCGCGCGTGCACCGCGAGGGCGAGGACGTGACGGTGATCGCGACCGGGCGGCTCGTGCACGAGTCGCTGGCTGCGGCCGAGGAGGCGGAGAAGGAAGGCGTCTCGGTGGAGGTCGTCGACCCGCGCACGCTCCAGCCGCTCGATGAGGAGACGATCGTCGAGTCGGTGAAGAAGACGAACCGCGCGGTCGTCGCGCACGAAGCCGTGACGCGCATGGGCTTCGGGGCCGAGGTCGCGGCCGTCATCCAGCACCAGGCGTTCGACTGGCTCGACGCTCCGGTCGAGCGGGTTGGGGCAAAGTTCTTGCCCCTTCCGTTCGCGCCGGTGATGGAGGAGTTCGTCGTCCCGCATGCGGCCGACGTGCAGGAGGCGATCATGATCACGGTTGGCCGAAATGGCGACTGACGTTTCGCTCCCGCGGCTCGGGCAGGGCATGGAGGCCGGCACGATCGTGCGCTGGCTCAAGTCGGAAGGGGACAAGGTCGAGAAAGGCGAGCCGCTCTACGAGCTCGACACGGACAAGGTCACGCAGGAGGTCGAAGCGGACGCGGGCGGCGTCCTGCTTAAGATTCTCGCCGGCGAGGGCGAGGAGATCGAGGTCGGCAAGCGGATCGCGGTCATCGGTGAGGAAGGCGAGGACGTTGCTGCCGAAGAGGAGCCGGAGCCGAAGGCCGAGGAAAGGCGAGAGGCGCCCAAGCCGGAGCCTCTGCCGGCCGAGCGCATCGAGGAGCCGCAGCAACCCGCACGAACCGACGGGCGCATCAAGGCGTCGCCGCTCGCCCGGCGGATCGCACGCGAGCGCAGCATCGACCTCGCGAGCCTGATCGGGACCGGCCCCGACGGCCGGATCGTGGCCGAGGACGTCGAGCGAGCGGCGGCGGCTCCAACTCCCGCGTACGCCCCCGCAGCTGCGGCGCCGCTCGAGGCCGAGGTCGTGCCGCTCACTTCACTCCGCAAGACGATCGCGCGCCGCCTGACCGAGGCGTGGGCAGCGCCCGCCTTCCAGATCTCGATGTCCGCGGACATGACGCGCGCCCAGGAGCTGCACGACCGGCTGCGAGACCAGGGCGTGAGCGTGACGGACATCCTCACAAAACTGTCCGCGGTCGCGCTCCTCCGCCACCGCGAGGTGAACGCGCACTTCGCCGACGACGAGCTTCGCATCTTCCCGAGCGCCCACGTCGGGCTCGCGGTCGCGACCGAGCGCGGGCTGATCGTCCCCGTCCAGCGCGAAGTCGAGCGCAAGCCGCTCGTCCAGATCGCCGCAGAGCGGAAGGAGATCGTCCAGCGCACCCGCGAGGGCAAGCTCACTCAGGAAGACCTCGAAGGCGGCACGTTCACGATCTCGAACCTCGGGATGTACGGCGTCGAGATCTTCACGGCCGTCCTCAACCCGCCGCAGGCCGCGATCCTTGCCGTGGGCGCGATCGAGGAGAAGCCGGTCGTCGAGAACGGCGGTTTCGTGCCGCGTCCGCTGATGGCCATGACGCTGACCTGCGACCACCGGGCCGTCGACGGCGCCAAGGCCGCCGAGTTCCTCCGCGAGCTGAAGACGCTGCTCGAAGAGCCGGGCCTCGCGCTGTGACCCGCATCTGGTACCGGGTCACGAATCTCGACACGGCGCGGGCGTTCTACACCGGCAAGCTGGGCTTCACCGAGACCGCCGCCGAGGAGGACTGGGCGACGCTCGAGCGGAACGGGATGGAGCTCGCGCTCGCGGAGGGTGAGCCGTTCGAGGACGGGCCGGTCGCAAGCGTCGACGTCGTCAACCTGAGGGCCGAGGCCGACCGCCTTCGCGAGGAGCAGGTCGAGATCGGCACCGTCCTCGAGCTGCACGACGAGGTGCGGATCGTCGACGTGTACGACCCCGACGGGAATCGCCTGCAGCTCGTCGAGCAGCTCCGCGAGGATTAGGAGCGTTTGGGGCAATATGGTCTGAGCCGCCGGGCCGCGTCGAGCCAGCTCTGGCGGCAAAGCCGCCAGAGCTTCTTGGTCGGCGTCGCAAGCGACGCCTCGGCGCCCCGAGGCCGGGTCCTCAGTCGCCCCGGTAATGGCGATTACCGGGGGCTCCCTGCGTCCGCGGCCTCGGAACGACCACCGCACCCCGGCAACGAGCAATATCGCGCCAAACCCTCCTAGACGTGGAAGTCGCTCCCGGCGATGCGCTCGCCGGGCTGCCAGTACGCCTCCGGGTGTCGGAAGTCCATCAGCAGGTCGACGTGGCCGAGCGCCGTGAACCCGAGCGAGTGGAAGAAGTCGATCGCGTGCGAGTTGCGCGCCACCGGGCTGGCCTTCAGCTGGTCGACGCCTTCGGCCTGAGCCGCGTCTACGGCCGTTTCCACGAGCGCGCGTCCGATCCCCTGCCCACGCGCGTCGAACGAGACCACGACCGGCTCGATCTCGCCCTGCTTTCCACGGATGATCAGCCCGACGAATCCGATCACCGAGCCGCCGCGCTCGGCAACCCACTTGTGGGCGCCAGCGAACTCGCCGAGGTAGGCGTCGAAGCCCGAGGCCGGGTCGTCGCCGCCGATCGACGCGTCGTCGTACAGCGCGCGGTGCGCACGCGTCAGCTCGCCCCAGAGCGCACGGCACGCGCCTGTGTCCTGCTCAACGAACGGCCGAATCGTCACGGGTTTCGACACGATTCGACACTACATAGACTCACGTCCATGATCCGTCCCGGAACGCCGCAGGACGCCCGCTTCCTCCGCGACATGCTGCGGCACGCCTACTACTGGCGCGCGAGCGGCGACGAGGACGAGACCGGGCTGCACCCGATGCGCTACGTCGAGAACTGGGGCAGGCCCGGCGACGCGTCGGTGATCGCGCTCGACGAGGGCTTTCCGGTCGGTGCGGCTTGGTACCGGATCTTCAAGCAGGAGGCTCCCGGCTACGGGTTCGTCGACGAGCAGACCCCGGAGCTCTCGATTGCGGTAGTCCCCAGCCGGCGCGGCCACGGCTTCGGCGGCGAGCTGATGGACGCGCTCCTCGCGCGTGCGCGCGCCGAGGGCTACCACGCGATCAGCCTCAGCGTCACCTCGGATAGCCCCGCCGTGCACCTTTACGAGCGCTACGGCTTCTCGAAGGTCGACGAGCGCGACGGCGCGACCACGATGCGGGCGGCACTGGCGTGACGAAGCTCGCGCTCGCAGCCGGAGCTGTGCTCGTTCTCGGCGTGGTTTCCACCTCGTCCGCGCCGGCCGCCGGGCCCTTGCTTTGCTCGGCCCGCACGCTGGCCGCGCGCGCAAGCCTGCAGGGAGCCACGGGCGCGATCGAGGGGGTCGTCACCGTGACGAATCGCAGGTCGTATCCCTGCACACTCTCCGGCCGGCCCGGTGTCGTCTTCGTCCGCACCGAGTCCGGACTTCGCGTTCAAAAGGTGTCCGGGCCTTCGACGACCGGACAAAAAGACCCGCGAACCATCGTGCTCCTGCCCGGCCAGCGGGCCTTCGTCCGTCTGCGTTGGTCGAACTGGTGCGGGACACGGTACTCCTACGTCGGCCTGCTCCTCACGCTCCGAAACCATCAGCCGCGTCTCATCGTCGACGGGACATCACCGACTCCACCGTGTCTCAAGCGAAACGCCGGCTCGGTGGTCGCCGTCGGTCCCTGGGAAAGTCGCTAGGCGCACAGCGCCTCGCTAGGATCGCGGCATGGACTGTGACGTCGCCGTTCTCGGCGGAGGCCCCGGCGGCTACACGGCCGCGATTCGCGCCGCTCAGCTGGGCGCGAAGACGCTCTGCATCGAGAAGGAGCCGGAGTTGGGCGGGACCTGCCTACGCATCGGCTGCATCCCGACTAAGGCCTGGGTGCAGACGGCGTTCGCGATCAAGGAGGCCGAGCACACCTTCGCGAAGCTCGGCGTCCAGGTCGGCCCGCCGGAGCTCGACTTCGCGACGGCCAACGAGTGGAAGGCCGGCGTCGTCAAGCAGATGACCAGTGGTGTCGCGAGCCTCTTCAAGGCGAACGGCGTGGAGTGGGTTCCCGGTGTGGGGCGGTTCAAGGATGCGAACACGATCGCGGTCGAGGGCGGGGAGGACGTCACCTTCAAGAGCGCGGTCGTCGCGACCGGGTCGTTCCCGCTGCGTCCGCCGATCGAAGGGCTCGATTCGCCGCGCTGCGTCGATTCCGAAGCGCTCCTCGGGCAGACCGAGGTGCCTCGCCGCCTCGTCATCCTCGGCGGGGGGATCATCGGCTGCGAGTTCGCGTCGATCTTCAATCGCTTCGGCTCCGAGGTGACGATCATCGAGATGCTGCCGAAGCTGATTCCGGCCGAGGACGACGACGCGGCCAAGGAGCTCGCGAAGCAGTTCGGCCGGCGTGGGATCACGCTCCATCTCGAGAAGCAGTGCACGAAGGTCGAGGAGACGGGCGACGGCTTGCGCGTGCACTTCGGCGAGGGCGAGACCGTCGATGCGGATCTGATGCTCGTCGCGGTCGGGCGCGGGCCGCTCGT
>JBKPQP010000017.1:0-3450 GCA_046734155.1 Actinomycetota bacterium
CCAGAGCGATCGCATCAGCAGCCGATAGCGGCCCTCGAGCACGACCGGTGCAGCCGAGACTGCGATCTTCGCCAGCGGATCCCGCTCCGGCTGGATATCCAGCGTTGGGATTTGCCTCATGAGCTGCCTTCGAGAAGCCACCGGCAGCATGCCACCCCAGACCAAGGGACTCGGTGTTGGCGAGCGGTCGCGTTAGGTTAGGGGTGATGGGTGAGGGTCGGCGGTCGCCCTTGAACTTGAACTCGTTGCTGGCGGCGGTCGAGGCTGCCCCGCCGGTCGCGGCGGTCGATGTGCTCGCCGCCGCGCTGGCGGAGGCGGTCGGCGCCCGCGAGGTCAGCTTCCTGATCGCCGACTTCAGTGGCCGGTCGCTGATCCGACTGGGCCACTCGGGCGGGGAGGGCCCACTGCGGCTTCAGGGGAAGGAGACCGCGGAGCGGGTGCCCTTGGCTGGAACGCCGCAGGGGCGGGCGCTGGCCGCTCAGGCCGTCGAGGTGATCGCGGAGGATGGCGGCGCTCGCTTGTTCGCGCCGGTGACCAGTCGCGGCGAGGCGGTCGGCGTGCTGGAGTTGGGTCTGGAGAGCTTCCCGGTTGAGCAGACGGTGGCCGATGTTGCTCTGGCGGCGCACTTCTTGGCATACGTCGTGATTGCGAACCGCCGCTACACCGATCTCTTCGAGTGGGGACAGCGCTCGGTACCGCTGTCCTTGGCGGCGGAGATCCAGCATCGGCTGTTGCCCGGATCCTTTACTTGCGAGGCCGGGCAGTTCACGCTCGCCGCCTGGCTGCAACCGGCGGGTGAGATCGGCGGTGACACCTTCGATTTTTCGCTGGACCGAGACGCCTTGCATTTGTCGATGACCGACGCGATGGGTCACACGATGGATGCCGCGCTGTTGGCGACCGTGCTGGTTGGAGGTCTACGCAACGCCCGCCGGAGGGGGCTTGAGCTGGCCGAGCAGGCGCGGCTGGCAAATGATGCGTTGGCCGAGCAGGCCGACGAGAGCCAGTTCGTTACCGGCCTGCTCGTGCGGATCGACCTACCCAGGGCCACGGCGGGCATCGTCAACGCCGGCCATCCCCCGCCGCTCCGGCTTCGGGCGGGACGCGTCGATCAAGTTCCTTTGGAGGCCGACCGCCCGTTCGGGCTGCGGCCGGGAGGGGGCTACCGCGTGCAAGCGCTGCCCTTGGAGGTCGGCGACCGGCTGATGTTCGTCACCGACGGCATGCTGGAGCGCGACGCCGCGGGCGTGAGCATCGCCGCGATTCTGACGGCAAGCATGGAGATGCATGCACGCGAGGCAGTGCAGCACCTGACCCAGGCGGTCGTCGAGGCAAGCGGCGGCCAGCTACGCGACGACGCCACGGCGCTGTGTCTCGATTGGCATGGTGGGCCTCCCCGCGACCGCGATGCGACTTCGGGAGCAAACCGCGAAGGGCGGGCCGATCCCGGCGGCGGGGCCGCGGGTTCGGTGTAGCCGGCCGGCGGCCCGGTGGCGCGTCAGCGGCGGGCGAGCCGTCGACCCCGTTCGGTGTCGGGCGGCGTGTAGTTGAGCTGGTAGTGGTGGTAGAGGGCTGACTCGTCGGCCCGGGAGAGCTCGTCGCCGTGCAGCTCGATGTTGGGAGCGCTTTTAACCTGCTCTTTCGTTACCGCCATTTGCAGGTCATCCGGGCCGATTGTGATCCCGGCCAGCGGCACGAAGGTCAGATGGCGGCTGATCAGGCCCTCCTTGACGGTGCCGAACATCGGCTCGTCGGTCTCGACGTCGACGTAGACGTCTTCGAGCTTGCCGATCTTCTGCCGATCGCGGTCGACCAGCGTCTTTCCACGCCATTCGCCGATGTTCTGGTGATGCGCCATTGCTTCTGCCTCCTTTCTACGGCCCCATACCAGCCAGCTTACTCCCGGGTGCGCGTACCCCGGCCTACGCCGACGGCCGCTTGTTCTGCGACCTCGTAGTTGGGGGCGCGTATCGCGCGAGCCGCGATCTTGCGAATGCTGTTAGAGGGAGAGCACCGAGGCCGACCCCAGTGCGGATTGGCCGCGTAAAGGATCCGCCGCCGCCCCGTGGACTACGTAGCCGGGTCGAGCTTCTCCAGGGACTGGGACCCGGGTACGAAGGCTAGACGGCGTGCAGTAGGGCGAGTCGTTGGAGGGTCGCGCGAGCCTCGTTCGGAGCCCGAACTGCCGGCAGAGGTTGTTCCTCGAACGACATGTCCGGGCGGAACGAGTCCCGCCCGACGATCCGTCCGCCGTTCACCACGAGCACGGATCCCTCACGCACCTCGCGCTTGCTGAGCTTGACGGACGAATACTCCTCGACCAAGTCCAGCGCGGCGCGCGTCGACGCGAAGAAGAGCTCCTGCGTCGAGGTGCCGATCCACAGCGGCCGGCCCATCCCGCGCGCAAGCAGCAGCTCCTCCCGGTCTTCGTCGAGCCAAGCCGTCGCCATCGAGCCGACCAGTCGCTCGAGCGCCTGGGCCGTGCGTCCCCGAAACTGCTCGGCGAGCGCGAAGATCAGCTCGGAGTCGACGGTCATGCTGGGCTCGGCTCGCGCGATGCCATGGGCTGCGAACAGCTCGTCGTCATTGGCGATCGTGCCGTTATGGATCCCGACGACCGCTCCGTGGCGGATCGGATGGTTGTTGGCCACGACACGCGGATGACCCTTTGTGTAGTCCCGGACGTGCACGAGGAGTTGTGTAGCGGTTTGGGGCACCTCGATGCGGTCGAGGAGCTCGCTTGCGCCCGTGCGCTGCTTGTGCACCGTGACTTTCGAGTCGTCGCCCCGGTAGGCGAAGCCCACCGAGTCCGCCCCGCGTTCGGCGATGCCTGCGAGCAGCGCGCGGGCGGCCAACGTCCGATCGACGGTGCTCTCGAGAGCGAAGCTGTATCCGGCGATCCCGCACATGAGCCGACTTACCGTGTGGGTTTAGCAGTAACAGGTGGAGGAGCAGCGTCCGACATGCAGTGGAGCGTGCCTTGTCTCGGCCGCGGAAAGGCAACGGCCCAGGAGACAATTTCCCCGGAGGGAAGTGCCACTGGATTCAGCGTCACGTCAAGGGAGGAGTCATCCTTGCGGAGGGACGCGGTCGTTGTGATCGCTCTCATCAGATGCCGCTCGCGCCGCGGAGGGCCCGCGGTTTGCGGGCCCTCTCTGCGTCGAGCCGTGGCTCTATGCCCGGACGAAACCGTTCTTGTGGACGATGACCTTTCCGTCCGTGATCTTCGGCGGATTCGGAAGTGCCGTCTCCAGCTTCTCGTCGCGCATCCAAGTGGCCGCGACGCGAGTCGACTCGTCGGCCTGGGCCGAAGTGTCGAAGAAGTCGATCGAACTCATCACGCCGTTGCCGGCCTCGATGAGGTAGTAGCCCTCGAAGCCCGGCAACTTGCTCAGGCGGGGCAGAAGGCTCTCGTCGAGCTTCTTGGTCAGCTCGTCGGTGCGACTCTGG
>JBKPQP010000018.1:0-7994 GCA_046734155.1 Actinomycetota bacterium
CGAATATTGGGAGGACGAGGACTAGTAGCTCCGGGCGACGCCGACGAGCGGTCATCTGCGTGCGCCGGGGTCGCGATGATTGCTCGTCGATCCGGGCACGCTCGTGGGCGGCAGCAGCTGTGCCGTCGTCGCCCCTCTCTGGGTGCTCTCGCACTGGGGCACCTGGAGCCCTGGCAGCCGCAGGTTGGGCTTTCGTAGCGGTCGCGGCTTGGATCGGCTCTTAGGCGCTCGCGTGGGCGAGCGTCCTTACGATCGAGCACTTGGCTGCTTAGCGGTCGCACCGAGGTCGCACCAGGGTCGCGCGAAGACGCGGGTCGCGACAAACGCGGCGACTACCGACACCAGCAAACCCCCGCCACTATGCGCAATCCCGCATGGATCGACCTCCCCTCACGTTCATGGTAGGAGGAGGTCGAGGCCGTCTCGATCGATTCGCAATCCCGGCAAGGGATTGACCATCCCTAGGGAGGCGGAGACCACGGCAGCAGTCCTCTCGGCCATGCCGGGGCTCAGGCCTCGTCGTTCCCGTCGATCGGCGGGTCGCGCCGTTGGATCGGTGAAGCGTTGATGATCGAGGTCGTGGTTTCACCGAAGTCGAGGAAGCGGTCGAGCAGGCTGCTCAGTTCCTCGATCGAATGCAGGTGCACCTTGAGGTAGAAGCAATCCTCGCCGGTGATGCGGTGGCACTCGCCCACCTGTGGGATCTCCGCCGCGAGCTCCGGAATGCGCTGCAGCTGACCGGCGGCGGGCTTGATGCGGACAATCGCCGTCAGCTGGTAGCCGAGCATGCGGGGGTCGAGCTCGGCACGGTAACCGGTAATGACGCCGGCCCGCTCGAGCCGCCTAACCCGCTCGGCCACGGCGGGGGACGACAGGCTCACACGCCGCCCGAGCTCGGCGAGCGGGACGCGTCCATCGGTAATCAGCTCGCCGATGATCTTACGGTCAGTCGCGTCCAGCTTCGGAAGATTGACGCCATACCGGGTTGAAAGTCCTTCCTTCATGGACGTCGATCAGTGTAACGCCTTCGATTCGCTCTGTACAGGGCCATCCTCGGCGGGAAGAATGTCGGTGTGGCAATCCAGGTCGACAGCGCTAGCCTTCCAGCCCCGCGACGCCCCACCCGAGCGGGACGCGTCCTCGCGGTACCCCCACAGGCGTACTTCGTCGGCAGCGCGGTCTTCCACTATCTCGGCCCGGCGTTCGCGGTGCTCCTGTTCGCGCGCGTGGAGCCGATCGGGGTCGCATGGCTACGGATCGTCAGCGCCGCCGTCATCTTCGCCGCCTGGCGCCGGCCTTGGCGGACGCTACGGAGGGTCGACAGCTCGACGCTCCGACTCCTGCTCGGCCTCGGCGCCGTGCTCGCGGTGATGAACAGCTGCTTCTACGTCGCGATCGACCGGCTGCCGCTCGGCACGGTCGCCGCAATCGAGTTCCTGCCCGTCGTCCTGCTCGCCGCAATCGGCGTCCGCTCGCTGCGGAACGGCTTCGCCCTCGCGCTGGCGGTTGCCGGCGTCTACATCCTCACGGACGTCCGCCTCGCGGGCGAGCCCCTGGGCGTCGTCTTCGCCTTCGCCAACGCCGCGCTCTTTGCCCTTTACATCGTGCTCGCCCATCGCGTCGCCCGCAGCTCGACGATGGGCCGCATCGACGGCTTGGCTGCGGCGATGCTGATCGCCTCGCTGGCGATCACCCCGATCGGGGGCTGGAGCGTGGCGCCCGCCGTGCTTGACCCGGTCGCGCTCGGCGCCGGCATCGGCGTCGGCATCACCTCCTCGGTGATTCCTTACGTCTGCGACCAGTTGGCGATGAGCCGCCTCAGCCGCGCGACCTACTCGCTAATGGTCTCGCTCCTGCCCGCGACGGCGACCGTGGTCGGGATCCTCGTTCTCGCCCAGATCCCGACGACACCGGAACTCCTCGGGGTCGTGCTGGTCGTGCTCGCAGTCGCTGCCCACCGGGAGCGAAGCGATCCGACAGCGTCACGAGTTCGCGACGAGGTCGAGCGGCATCAGCGGCTTCAGGGTCACTGTCCAACTACCGGCCGCTCCACCAACCGGCGTCGCTGCCTGAGGTCGCACCCGGGTCGCACCGAGATGCAAAACCCCGCGAGACGCGGCTGCTAGCGGGTCGTTCGAAGCCGCACCACTACGCGCAATCCGGCATGAATCGGCCCCCTCCTCACGTTCATGGGTGACGAGGGGTCTCCGGTCGTTGCGCTCGTCAACCGCGTCCTCACGTAGCTTCTGCAGCAAAGAACTGGGCGCCGATCAGCCGGTCTCGATCGCCCGCTGCAACCCCTCGTCCGCGTACTCGATGAGCAGGTCGCTGACCGAGAGACCCCGCCGTTCCGCCTCCGCAGCGAGCCTTTCGGCCAGCTCGGTCGGCAGGACGACCGTGCGGCGGACACAGTCGTCGCGTTCCCAGACCTCGTCGGGCGTCTCAGACAAGTTCCCTCCTCTCGGACGAGATTCTCGGGGTGGCTGCGCCGAGCGTCACGTACCGTCGGAGGATACGGTCGCTCAAGAGTCCCAGGCAGCTCAGGTTCGGGAAGCCCGGCCCCTGGGCGAGGCCGGCGAGCACCGGCACGTGCAATGGCGGGCTCAAGCCCTCGATCGAGAGATCGACAGCAATACGCCGTTCGAGCCCCTCCCCTGCGAGCGCGCCCTCCAGCTCACGCCGTGCCCGGTTGCCGAGTAACCCCTCGAACCAGCGGGCGTCGAAGCCAATCGCAACCACCACGAGGTCATAGGCGACGCGCTCGCGCTCCTCGCCGTACTCGATCGTGACGACGACCTGCTGTTCGCCTGCGTCGATCGAGGCCGCCCGTCCGGCCAGCGTTCGGAAGCCTCGGGACTGCCTGAGGGTCGCCTCGGCCTGGAGGGAGAAGACGCCCCGGTCGGTGCGCTCGAGGAACTCGCGCCGGTGCGACTCTGCCAGTCGTGGCCACTCGCCGGGATCGGAATAGAAACGGTTCTCGTCGTAGCTCTCACCGCGCGAATAGAGGACCCCGCGGCTCGTCAACACGTCGACAGTCGAGCGCGCGTGCGACATTTTCAGGAGATCGATGACGACCGAAGCTGCGGTCTCGCCGCTGCCGATCACGCACACGCTCTGGGCGACCTCCTTCTTCTTCAGCCTCCGACGCCCGAGCCAGTAGTTACGCCCGTCGAGCACCCGAGGATGGTCGTGCGGCTGGCCTGCGACCTGGATTGAAGGCCCGCTTCCCGTTAACACCACGCCATCCGCAGAAAGCGCCTCCCCGGACTCGACCATTACCGTCCACCCTCCGTCGTCCTCGCCAACGTCCAGCCCGATGACCTCGCCGGCGACGATCTCTGCATTCGCCCTCTCCGCGACCTCGCGCAGGTAGGCGCTCCACTCGCGGTGCGTCGGCCGCAAGCGGCCGCGGTCGACCCAGTCGGCGTAAGCCCCGTGGTCGGCCAGGTGCCGCTGCCAGCTGAACGTGGCCATCGCGGCGGTCACCGCAGACGACGCCGCCCCCCAGCTCGCGGCGTAGGGAAACCCCACATCCTTCTCGGCCGGCGTGCCGAGCGGCAAAAGGCCGCTGGTGTAACCCTGTCGTCCGCCCCAGTTCCCAGCGACCGCGCTCCGGTCGACTAGGACGATCCGCGGCGGGCTGAGGCCGACGTTCGACAGCGCGCATGCCTTAGCAGCGATGGCGATTCCCTTCGGCCCCGCGCCAACGACAACCAAGGTCGGCATCACCCGAGGATAGTCCCGGGCCGAACGCTCGCGCCTAGCAACGGGCCATATCGAGCCCGTCGATGTCGCGCAGGTCGAGGAACAGCTCGAGAAGTCTCGACAAGGAAGGCTCCCCAACGGCGTACCTCTTCAGGTGCCGCCACTGTGGCAGCGACCTTGCCTACTCTGACTTCGACTGAGCGTTGACGTCGACGCGTACGCGTCGCCTGGGCCAGTGTGCGGGAATGTCACCCGATCGCCGCGACTCGTGACGAAACTGTGCCGCTAGCGGCGGCTCGCCGGACGGCGGCATAGGTTTTCCTGCAGCTCGTCCACCGCGTAGACCGGCGCTACGTCGCGACTGGCACAGCCGCCGCGGCGGTCTCGATGATCGTCACGACCTCGTCTGGGTGCGAGACCATCGCCACGTGATTCGTCGGAACCTCAGTGGTTGTGGCGCCCATGCGCGCTGCAAACTGCCGCTCTGCGTCAGGAGGGATCGCCTGGTCTCCCTCGGCGACGAGGAACCAAGACGGCAGCGACTTCCAGGCCGGCGTCCCCATCACCTCCTCCAATGCGGACGCGTGCAGCGGCTGCTGCACGGCGTGCATCACCCTCGCCTTGCTCGGATCGACGTCGGCCGCGAAGTGGTTCACGAAGTCATCTTCGGGCAGCCAAGCGAAGCCGTGCTCGTCGATGTCAAGGTGAGCGAGCGCCGGGGTCGGAGGCGCCTGTCCCAACAAGGCTCCGATCGATTCGCCTTCGTCAAGCCCGAAGCCAGCGATGTAGACCAGTCCGACGACATTCGGCGCATCTTCACCGAGCGCCGTGATGATCTGACCCCCGTATGAATGCCCCGCGACGACAGTCGGCCCATCCTGGCGAGCGAGCACCTCCCGTAGCCGCGCGACGTCATCCGCCAGTTTCGTCATCGGGAACTGTGGAGCGGTGACGTGGTAACCGGCCGCTTGGAGCCTCTCGATGGCGGCGCTCCAGCTGGAGCCGTCCGCCCACGCGCCATGCACGAGGACGATGTTCGGCTGATCAGCCATTTCGATTCTCCTTTCTGGGCGAGAGCAGCCTTCGCGTTCATGCTCTCACAGTCGCTGTGAGAGCGCGACTCCCTGGCGCAGCGTCGCCGGCGCCGCTAGCCAGGCAAGCGTCACGTCGCTGATGTGGGCCAGTGTTCCCTGAGTTCTGCACGACGAGTACGTACTCGTAGATGCGCCCCATCCTCTAGGACGCCGCGCGCGTGGAAAACGATCGGAGTACGCTCGCGTGGAGACTCGTCGAAAAGCGAGGAGGAGGCGTGGCGGCTTCCGCGACTGCCGGGCGAACGTTTTCCGAAGGATCTCTCTGAGGTGGCGGTGTCGAGTCGGGCTGAGCAGGCGGCCTCGGCAATGCGCTCCCTGAACCTCTCGCTCCTCACGCCGGTCGAGCCGGGACGACGAAATCGCCGGCCGATCGACGTGGCTTTCTTGGCCGTTGGTGCTCTGCTCCTCGCGTTGGCCAGCGAGTTGGCGGCGTCGGCGCCTGGAACGGATCGGGACCTGGCCGATGGGTTGACCACGGTCTTGGGCTGGGCAAACGCCGTCTGGCGGACGGTGTTCCTCGCCGTGCTGCTGCTCGCCGTGGCGATTCTCTTTGACATCGTCCGGGAGCGGCGTTGGGAACTCGCACGCGATTTGGCCGTGGCGTTGGTCACCGTCTACGGGCTCGGAATCCTGCTCGGAGGCGTGGTGAAGTCCGACTGGTTCCCGATCGAGGCCCATGTGTGGTCGGACTGGGGGTTCCCGGAGCTGCGGCTGGCCAGCGCCACCGCCGTGATCTCCGTCGCAGCCCCGGAGCTCGTTCGATCGGTGCGGATTGCCGGCACCTGGCTCGTTGGGCTCGCGGCGCTTGGCGTGATCGCCTTCGAAGGGGCTCTCCCCTCCGGAGCCCTCGGCGGCCTGTCCCTCGGCCTCGGTGCAGCGGCGCTCGTGCGGCTCGCCTTCGGGTCCGCAGCGGCCGTGCCGTCGATCGACGAGGTGCGACGCGAGCTCACCGCCCTCGGTGTCGAGGTGAGCGGTCTGACGCCAGCTGCCCGGCAGCAGATCGGGTCTGCCGAATACGTGGCACGTGACGCCAAGGGCCGCGCACTGAGGGTCCGCGTGCTGGGCCGAGACGCGCAGGACACCCAGCGACTGGCTCGCCAGTGGCGTCTTCTCGCCTACAAAGATCCGCCGCGAAGCGCGCCGGTCGGCCGGCTCGAGCAAGTCGAGCACGAGGCGCTCGCCACGACGATGGCGGCGAAAGCGGGAGTGCGGGTGCCGGAGGTCGTGCTCGCGGCTCTGGGGTTTGACGACGACGCACTTCTGGTCACGCGCCAGCCCGACGTCGAGCCGCTCGAGACCCAGAGCCCCGATGAGGTGACCGACGAGACGCTCGAGGACCTTTGTCGACAGGTCTCCCGACTGCACGACGCGGGCATCTCCCACGGCCGGCTGAACCTGAGCAACGTGCGTTTGACCGACGACGGGCCGATGCTGGTCGACCTGTCCGCGGCCACACTCGGCGCCCCGCAGTCGGCTCTCGACATCGACGTAGCCGAGCTCCTCGTCGCGTGCACGGTCCTCGTTGGACCGGAGCGCGCCCTCGGAAAGGCCATCGAGGCCGGCTGGGCCGACTCCATCGCGCGGGCGCTGCCGTACCTGCAACGCGCGGCGCTCACACCGCACCTCCGCGACCTCGCGCGCACGCACGAAGTGGGCCTCAAGGAGCTTCGCGCCTCGGCGGCAGCCGCCACCGGCAAGGAGCTACCGAAGATCGAGCCGATGCGCCGCGTGAGGCCACGCGACGTCGTGAGCATGGTGCTCGTCGGTTTCGCGGCCTACCTGCTGATCACGCAACTGGCCGACATCGGCTTCGGGACGATCGCCGACACGTTCCGCGAGGCAAGCGTGCCGTGGGTGCTCGCGGCGGTGATCCTCGCGCAGGCCAGCTTCATCCCGTCGGCGATCTCACTCCGAGGCGCCGTGTTGACTCCCCTTCCACTACTGCCCTGCATCGTGCTCGCCTCGGCCGTCAAGTTCATCAACCTCACGGTCCCGAGCGCGGCCGGGCGCATCGCGGTCACCGTGCGGTTCCTGCAGAAGATGGGCGCACCGACAGGCGAAGCGGTCGCGGCCGGAGCGGTCGACCGCCTGTCCGAGACGCTGGTCGAGGTCGTGCTCCTGGCATGTCTGCTGCCCTTCGTCCACCTTCACATCGACACGGGCGGGCTCGCCAGCGGCGTTCCCTCGACCACGCTGATCGTCGTCGTCTTCGGCCTGCTCGTCGGCATCGTCGTGCTCATCCTGGCGGTGCCCGCTCTACGGGCCAAGGTCGTACCACCGCTTCGCGAAGGTCTCTCGAGCCTGTGGGCCGTGGCCAAGGATCGACAGAAGCGCATGGAGCTCTTCGGAGGAAACCTCGGGACCGAGGTGCTCTTTGCTCTCACGCTCGGGGCGGCGTGCCACGCCTACGGCGTCCACCTCCTCCTGATCCAGCTGCTCGTGATCAACATGACGGCGAGCGCGTTGTCCGGGTTGATCCCGGTGCCGGGCGGCGTGGGGACGGCCGAGGCCGGCCTCACTGCGGGCCTCGTGGCGATGGGCGTCGACGAGTCGACCGCGTTCGCGATCGCGCTCACCCACCGCTTCTGCACGAACTACCTACCGCCGATCTGGGGGTACTTCTCGCTGCAATGGCTCGAGCGCAAGGACTTCGTCTGACCATCACCACCGACCGCTCCACGCCATGCGGGAGTAGCTTTTCGGCGCTGTACTCGAAAGGAGAGGCCATGGTCGCGACCACCGTCCAAAAGCATCAACTCGGGGAGCTCAAGTGGCTGGACCTCGAGCCGAACCCGGCGCTCGTCGAGCACGCTCGCAAACGGGCCGACAGCGTCCAGAACCGGATCGCGGACAAGATCACCCAGTTCGCCGGCTCGATGGCGTTCGTGTACCTCCACATCATCTGGTTCAGCTCCTGGATCATCTTCGGTGTCGAGGGGTACCCGTACGGCTTGTTGACGATGATCGTCTCGCTCGAAGCGATCTTCCTCTCGACGTTCGTGATGATCAGCCAGAACCGGGCAGATGCGAAGCGTCAGGTGATCGCCGCCCAGGAGTGGAAGACCGTTCAGGACGAAGACAAGCAGAACACGGAGCTCCTCGACCTGTCGCACCAGATCCTCGACCTGACGAAAGCGGTCCACGACTACGCGGCCGCTCGCTCGAAAGACACGTCTGAACCGGCGTGAGCTCGAC
>JBKPQP010000019.1:0-4273 GCA_046734155.1 Actinomycetota bacterium
TGGGACTTGCAGGTATCGACGCCGGAACACCAACCTGCGACGGGTTCTCACCGGACGGCGCGAAACCGGGAGACCGATCTGGCCGGCCGAACACGCGAATCACGCCTTGTTCGGTGCTTCCGAAGCGCACGCCGCGATATCCACCAGCTTGCTCGTCGATCGTGACCGCGGCGGTATCGGCTCCATCCCGCACCAGTACAACCAAAGCGACCCCGGCTCCCACGATCAGAGCCCCAGCGAGAGCGGCCAGCGTCCAGCTTCGCCAGCCGGCCGGCCGAGTTGCCGGCCCCTCGGGAGAATCACGCACGAGACCGGTAGAGTGACCGAACCGGGGTGCCGCTTCAAGAGCGGCTGAGATCACACCCGCAGAACCTGATCCGGGTCATGCCGGCGAAGGGAGTGATGTGCGAGCACCGAGTTGGGGAATCGAGCCTGTTCCAGACCGGCTGCGGGTCCTCGGCTTCGTCGACACGACGCTGCTCTGGATCAACCTCGGCATCTCGCTGCTCGTGCTCGTGCTGCCGGCCTACTTCGACCTGTCGTTGAAGGATGCGCTGGCGGCGACGCTCGTCGGCGGGCTGATCGGGAACTCGATGCTCGCGCTGGCGGCGCTGATCGGTGCGGACGGACGCGTGCCGACGATGGTGCTCCAGCGGGCGCCACTCGGGCGCCGGGGCTCGTACATCGCGACCGTGCTCAACATCGCGCAGTGCCTCGGCTGGGCCATCTTCGAGCTGATCGTGATCGCGACCGCCGCCGGGCTGCTCTGCGACCAGCTGTTCGGGTTCGAGGCGACCTGGGCGTGGAAGCTCCTCTTCGGCGGGCTCGCCGCAGCGCTCGCGCTGCTCGGGCCGATCGGGTTCGTCCGACGCTTCGTCCGCAAGTTCGCGATCTGGGCGGTCGCGCTGTCGGTCGTCTACCTCGCCTGGTGGATCGTCGACGGCGCGAACCTCGGCAGCCTGTGGTCGAACCAGGGCGACCACCACGGCTCGTTCTGGCTCGCGGTCGACACGGTGGTCGCGGTGACGGTCTCGTGGGCGCCGCTCGTCGCCGACTACACGCGCTTCTCGCGCGACCGGCGGAGCGCGTTCTTCGGCGTCGGCATCGGCTACCTGCTCCCCACGCTGTTCCAGTTCGGCTTCGGTTCGATCCTGGTCCTCTCGCGAGGAGTCGACCCGAACCATCCGGAGCTGATCCTGACCGCGATCGCGGGCGGCGGCGCCGCGGCCGCGCTGGCGCTGCTCGCTCTGACCGTGGACGAGACCGACGAGGCGTTCGCGAACGTGTACTCATCGGCGGTGTCGACGCAGAACGTCCTGTCACGCGTCCCGCAGCGCGCGCTCATCGCCGGCGCGGCGGTGATCGCAACGGCGGGCGCTCTGGCGATCGACATGCGGAGCTACCAGCGGTTCCTGTTGCTCCTCGGAGCGGTCTTCGTCCCGCTGCTCGGCGTGCTCGTCGCCCACTGGCTCTACAACGGGGCGCACTACTCGGAGCGCGACATCTTCGGCAGCCCGAGCTTCCGCCTTGGTCCGATCTTTTCCTGGGCGGCCGGCTTCCTGGTCTACGAGTGGCTCTACCAGCCGACCGATCTCGGCTTCTGGAGCGACCTCATGGCGAAGCTACCCCAGCCCGGGTACCAGGTCGGCGCGTCCCTCCCGAGCTTCGCGCTCGCGTTCGTGCTGACTGGCGTATTTCAGACCTTGAGCTCGCCGCGGGCGACGATGACCGCCGAACCGCCGACCTCGACGCGCTCGACCTCGTCCGCCGAGCCCACGACGCGCGCGTAGAGCCTCGAGGGGCGGCCGACCTCGACGCCCTGCGAGATCTCGATCTCCTCGCCGAACCCGATGCGACCGTGCCGCGCGAGGTGCAGCGCGAGCGGGCCCGCGGCCGACCCCGTCGCCGGATCCTCCGCCACACCGCTCGACGGAGCGAACATTCTCGTCTTCCAGCTGCGGCCCTCACCGGCGAAGCAGTTGAAGCAGAGCGGCGCGCGCGCGCCGAGCCGGCGTAGGTCGGGCGCGAGCCCAGCCACCTCTTCCTCGGACTTCAAGCAGACGTAGACGTGCGGCACGCCGTTGTCGTACACCTCGACCGGAAGCTCGGCGCCCGCGACGCCCAGGATTTCGAACAGCTCGTCGTCCTCGTACGGCTCCACCGTCGGCAGCGGCTGCTGCATGCGTCCGAACACGATCCGCCCGTCCTCGCGCTCGAGTCGCACCGGGACGACTCCACGGAGCGTCTCGAGCTGGATCTCGTCCAGTGACAGCGGCCCGCTCAAGACGAACGCCGTCCCGAGAGTCGGATGCCCGGCGAACTGCATCTCAATCGTCGGCGTGAAGATCCGGATCCGCGCGTGGCCGTCACCGTCGGGCTTGTAGACGAACACCGTCTCCGAGAGGTTCATCTCACGGGCGATCCGCTGGAGCTTCTCCTCGGGAATCTCTCGCGCATCCGTGAAGACCGCGACCTGGTTCCCCTCGAGCGGCGTGTCGGTGAAGACGTCGGCGACGACGTAGCGGAAACTCGTCACGCCTCGACTCTAGCTATCCCCGATTCCCTTGACTTGAGGCGCAAAAAAGGAGCACCATCCTTGCCCCCCGGTCGACCTCAAGGAGGTCTTCATGAACGGTTCAACCTGGTCTCGGTGGGCACCGATCTCCGGTATCGCGTTCGTCGCCGTCTACATCTTCGCGATGTTCGCGGCGAAGACACCCGACTCGAGCGATCCTGCCGACACGATCGCGGCGTACTACCCCGACAGCAAGAGCCATCGGGTATGGATGATCGTCGCCGCGTACGTCCTGATCGGCGCCGCCATGCTCTTCCTCTGGTTCCTGAGCGGCCTTCGCAGCCGGCTCCGGGCGGCCGAGGGGAGCGACGGCACCCTCAGCACGTTGGCGTTCGCGGCCGGCGTGCTCTTCGTCGGCCTCATCTCGGTCGGCGGGCTCGCGCTCGCCTCAGTGCCTGCGAGCATTTCCTTTGCCGAGAATCACGTCACGGTCGGAGCCGACACGATCGAGATCCTGATGAGCCTCGGCTACGGAGCGATCCTGGTCGGCGGCATGCTCTCGGCCGCAGTCATGATCTTCACGATCTCGGTCCTGACACTCCGAACCGGAGCGCTCCCGAGATGGTCGGCGTGGGTGGGCTTCCTCGCGGCGATCGCGCTTCTGTTCGCGGTGATCTGGATCCCCCAGGTCGCGCTACTGATCTGGACGCTTTGTGTGAGCGGCGCGATGCTCGCCCGTCCCGAGGTCACAACGCAGGCGGTTGCAACGCCGACCGCCTGACAAACACACTGCCGCGCGGGCGGGAGAACGCCTCTCGCCCGCGCGAGCCTCTTACGACGGGATGTCCTGCGAGAACATCCAGCGGTGCCCTTCGGGGTCTTCAACCCTGTAATGGCGAATCCCTGAGGCCTGGTCGGCCGGCTCGGAGAGGATCGTCGCCCCTGCGTCCTTGGCTCGCGCGAAGTGCATGTCGACGTCATCGACCTCGACGAGGACGCCGTCGACGATGTACGGCGTCTCATACATCTTCCGTGCGTCGGCCGAGAGCTCTCGCAGCCGCTTCGGGCTGACGTACTCCGGGGTCGGCGTCGCCAGCATGACCGTCCCGCTCCCCGTGGCGAGCTCGGCGTGCACGATCGTCCCGTCGTCGTCCGCCCAGCGCTCGCGCTCTTCGAACCCGAACGCCTCGACGAGCCAGTCGATCGCCGCGGCGCCGTCTTCGTAGGCCAGCATCGGGATCACGGCCATGGCGCAAGGCTATCCTCAGCCGAGTGCGCCTGTACCTCGTCCGCCACGCAGAGGCAGCGCCGGGAGAACCGGACGAGCTTCGGCCGCTGACGCCTCAGGGACGCGAGCAGGCACGGGAGCTGGGCCGGCACATGCGCGACGAACTGACGCGCCCGCAGGCGATCCTGACGAGCCCGCTGCTCCGCGCACGCGAAACCGCCGGAGAACTGTCACGGGCGTTGAACGTCGAAGCAGAGCCCGACGATCGACTCGCACCCGGCGCGACGGCCGACGATGTCCGGGCAGCCCTCTCCGGTCGTGGCGATCCTGTCGTCGTCGTCGGCCACCAGCCGGATTGCAGCCAGATCGTCGCCGCGCTATCGGGCGGACCCGAGCCCCGATTCCCCGCGGGCAGCCTCGTGATCGTCGAGTTCGAATAGCGGCTCGCCGGCCTCGAGGCGCCGCTCCATCTCCGCGTACCAGTCGCGCGCCCACGTGATGAAGTCGAGCCCGTAGCGCAGCACGAGGTA
>JBKPQP010000020.1:0-11268 GCA_046734155.1 Actinomycetota bacterium
GTGCGCGTCAACTCGATCGGCCGCCCCCCGCGAGTCACCTCACGCGTCGTCGGATCGAGCTCGAGGTCGGCGAACCGCACGACGTCGCTCTCCTCGTCGGTCGTTCTGCGCAGGAGCGCCCGCACACGCGCGAGGAGCTCCTCGAGGGCGAAGGGCTTCGTCACGTAGTCGTCGGCTCCGGCGTCGAGCCCGGCG
Source organism: Actinomycetota bacterium (assembly GCA_046734155.1). Taxonomy (GTDB): domain Bacteria; phylum Actinomycetota; class Thermoleophilia; order Gaiellales; family Gaiellaceae; genus VAXT01. Next base: position 196 of record JBKPQP010000020.1, read on the forward strand.
ACCCGGTCCTCGACCTCCGTGCGCGCCGTCAGCATCAGAACGGGAAGCTTGCTGCCGGTATCGCGAATCCGGCGGCAGACCTCGAGCCCGTCTACGCCGGGCATGAGGACGTCGAGGATCATCGCGTCCGGCTCCCCGCTTCCCTCGAGCCGATAGAGCGCTTCGCTGCCGTCGGCCGCGAGCTCGATTTCGTAGCCCTCGAGCTCGAGGGCGCGGCGGAGGGACTCGCGCACGGCGCGTTCATCGTCGACCACGAGGATCTTCATGGGCCAATTGTTGCTTGAGGACTCTGAATGGCGACTAAGAAAATAATTCCTTAACGCAACATTTAGTCCGCTCTCAGGCGGTGCTGGGGTTAGTGCTGCTGTTATGGGGGCAGTCAATTTCGAAAGGATCGAGATGAACCGCTCCCGCATACCGATGATCGCAATGATCCTCGTCGGCACTCTCGCACTCGGCGCGGGTGCAGGCGCGGTCACCTACTCAGTGGCCCATCCCTCCTCGACGAGGACCGTCGTCCGTCAGGTCCCTGTCGGGAGCTCCGAGCCGGCGGCGAGCAGCGACGCCCTCACTCCCGGCGAGATCTACCGGCAGACCTACCACGGCGTCGTCGAGATCACCGTCTCGGCGCCTCAGCAGACTCCGACGGGGAACCAGGAAGGCGCGGTCCAGGGGTCCGGCTTCGTGATCGACACCGACGGCCACATCGTCACGAACGAGCACGTCGTCGACAACGCCGACTCCGTCTCGGTCAGGTTCTGGAACGGGAACTCCTACAAGGCCTCGGTCGTCGGCAAAGACCCGTCGACCGATCTCGCCGTGATCAAGGTCGACGCCCCGCAGTCGATCTTGCATCCGTTGACCCTCGGTGACTCGAACAAGCTGCGCGTTGGCGATACGGTCGCCGCGATCGGCAGCCCGTTCGGCCTCGAGGAAACCCTCACCTCCGGGATCGTCAGCGCTCTCCATCGCCAGATGCAGGCGCCGAACCAGTTCACGATCAACGACTCGATTCAGACCGACGCCGCAATCAACCACGGCAACTCGGGCGGCCCGCTGCTCAACGCGAACGCCGAGGTGGTCGGCGTGAACTCCCAGATCGCCGGCGACACGGGCGCCAACGTGGGCGTCGGGTTCGCGATTCCATCCGACACGGTCAAGTCGATCGCTGACACGCTGATCTCGAGCGGCAAGGTCGAGCACGCCTATCTCGGCGTCTCCGTCCAGGAGATCCCGGCCGAGGTGGCCGGGCAGCTCAATGCAGTCGAAGGAGTGATGATCACGCAGGTGCGGTCGGACACGCCCGCCGAGCACGCCAACCTCGTCGGCTCCACCGGCCAGAAGACGATCGACGGCCAGGCCTACCCGACCGGCGGCGACGTGATCACGGCCATCGACGGTCACAAGGCGACGACCTCCGAGGGGGTGCAGCAGGCGATCGACGCCCACCACCCGGGCGACACCATCGAGATCACCTACTGGCGCAAGGGCGAGAGCAAGACCGTGAGCGTGAAGCTCGCGACCCGCCCGCCGCAGATCTCCCCGTAAACGACGACTTAGGACATGTCCCATGGCCGGTCTCCCTGGGACATGTCCAGTTCTTAGGCGCTTCTTAGAGCGCTCTCAGGTTTCCCTTAGGCGAGGTTGATTCCATCTCCGGCGAAGCAAGATTTATCCGCACGAACACTCCAATCCGTCGATCGCGGCCCGCGCCCTCCCCTTGCGGGCCGCTTTCGTCTTCTTAGGACGTTCATAAGCGCTGTTCAGGTTCCCCTTAGGCGAACGTGCTTTTCTGAGAACAGGAAGGAGACACATGAAGAACCTCACCTCCAAACGAGCACTCGTCGCCGCGTCGGCACTCTCGCTGGTCGTCGGAGCGGGCGGCGCGATCGCAGCCTCCAAAGGCTCCGCGGCGCACGGCGACGGTTTTCTGGCGAGGGTCGCCGGCCATCTCGGGATCTCGACGCAGAAGCTCGAGGACGCGACGAAGGCGGCGGCGATCGACCAGGTCAACGCCGACCTCAAGGCCGGCAAGATCACGAAGGCCCAGGCCGACGCGATGAAGGCGCAGATCGAGAAGGGCGAGGTTCCGCTCTTCTTCGGCGGCCCGCACCGCTTCGGCCCCGGCGGTCCGCATCGCTTCGGCGACTTCGGCCACGGGCACTTCGGTGACCACGGCCACCTCTCGGCCGCAGCCGACTACCTCGGGCTCACCGTTCCGCAGCTCTTCCAGAAGCTCGCGAACGGCCAGTCGCTCGCAGACGTCGCCAAGGCGCAGAACAAATCCGTCGACGGCTTGAAGAAGGCGATCATCGACGGCGCCAAGACGGACCTCGACCAGGCCGTGAAGAGCGGCTTCCTCACCGAGGCCCAGGCGAAGGACGCGCTGGAAGCTCTTCAGTCCCGGATCGACGACCTCGTCAACGGCAAGTTCCCGGGCCCCGGGATGCGCCGCGGCTTCCACTGGCGTCAGGGCCCACCAGACAACGGTGGCTGGAGGATGCCGGCCGCCTGAGCTTCCCCACCACACACTCCTATCCGTGCTGAAGCGGCCCGCCCTCCCCTAGCGGGCCGCTTTCGTTTGTGGAGGGGTGTTCATGCGGCCTTCATCTCGGAAGCGCTAGAACTGGAACCGCAGTGAAGTTCCTGCGCACGTTGTCGACCCGCAGCCTGCTGCTCGTAGTCGTGGCGGCGGCATTGCTGATCGTGGGCGGGACGACGCTCGCGCTCGCGGCCACCGGCGGATCGGGCCGGGTTCCGGCGTCGAAGCCGCTTCCGCGAGCCATTCACGAAGGCGTCACCGCCTCGGAGCCCGCAGGCATAACCGCCCGGATCACGTTCACGAATGGGCTCTTCCCGAACGCGGCGCTCCTCGGCCAGACCGGCACGGCCTCCGCGCTGATGTCGGGCGCCTCCGGGCGGCTCTGGGTGCGCAACGACGGTCGCGGTCGCCTCGAGCTGCAGTCGAACGCGGGCGATGCGCAGATCGTCTGGAAGCCGGGCGAGGCGACGATCTACGACGCGTCGTCGAACACCGTCTACCGGATCGCGCTTCCGGCGGGACAACGGCAAGCGCGACCTGCCCCGCCGTCCGTCGCGGGAATCGGCGCTTTCCTCGCTCAGCTGACGAAGCACGTGAACGTCTCGTCCGCGCGGCCCTCGAACGTCGGCGGGCAGCCCGCGTACACGCTGTCGCTCTCGCCGAAGGAGCAGGGAGGGTTGCTCGGCTCGGTCCGCCTGGCCTGGGATGCGAAACGGGGCGTGCCGCTGCGCGCCGCGATCTACGCGCGCGGTGGGACGAAGCCCGTGCTCGAGCTCCGCGCGACGAGCGTCAGCTACGGCGCGGTGCCTCTCTCGACCGTCGACATCGCACCGCCCGCGGGCGCAAGGGTCGTCGAGCTGACGGCGCCTTCCGGGCGCGAGCGCGGCAAGGGCGAACCGCATCCGACGAAGCCAACGTTCGAGTTCGCCGCGCCCGGCTCCCTCGCAGGGTTGAAGCGGACGACGATCCACCCCTTCGGCCGGGGCGTAGTCGTCGTCTACGGCAAGGGGCTCGGGGCGATCACGGTGCTCGCGCGAAAGGCCGACGCAGCTCCCGCGGGGCCGCTCGGCGCGCTGCCGAGTGTTTTGATCGACGGCGTCCAGGTACACGAGCTCGCGACGCCGCTCGCGACCATCCTCACCTGGGAGCGGGGCGGCGTCAGGTACGTCGTCGCGGGCTCCGTGAAGCCGTCCGCCGCCGAGTCGGCGGCGCGCACTCTTATCCGGTGAGCGCCCCGCCGGTAGCGGCGCGCGGGCTCGTCAAGCGCTACGGGCGGCTGCTCGCCGTCGACCACGTCGACCTCACGGTCGAACCCGGCGACGTGTATGGCTACCTCGGTCCGAACGGCGCGGGCAAGACGACGTCGTTGCGCATGATGCTCGGCCTGATCCGGCCGACCGGGGGCTCGGTCGAGCTCTTCGGGCGCGACCCGATCAAGGAGGGCGTCCGCAAGGCGCTCGAGGGCGTGGCGGGCTTCGTCGAGGCGCCGCGCTTCTACCCGTACCTCTCCGGCCGCAAGAATCTGCGGCTCCTCGCCGACTACGACGGTCAGGTCGCGAGCAGCCGCATCGACGAGATGCTCGAGATCGTCGAGCTGCGCGACCGCGCCGGCGACAAGGTGCGGGGGTACTCGCACGGGATGCGTCAGCGCCTCGGCATCGCCGCGTCGCTCCTCCGCAACCCCAAGCTCCTCCTGCTCGACGAGCCGACCACCGGGCTCGACCCGGCGGGCATGCGGGACATGCGCGCGCTCGTGCGCAGGCTCGCGGGCGAGGGCATCACCGTCCTCCTCTCGAGCCATCTGCTCGGCGAGGTCGAGGAGCTCTGCAACCGCGTCGCGATCATCCGCACCGGGACGATCGTCTACGAGGGCACGCTGCGCGACCTGCTCGCAACCGCGCAGACCGAGTACCGGCTGCGCGCGACCGAGACAGAGCGCGCGCTCATGATCTGCTCCGCTCAGCTCGGCGCCGAGAAGATCCGCGTCGAGGGCTCGGAGCTCCGCTTCCAGGCCGACGAGCAAGCAGCAGCGGCGATCTCGATCGCACTCGGCCAGGCGCGCATCGGCATCACGGCGCTCGTCCCCGAGACGGCGAGCCTCGAAGAGCTCTTCCTCGGGCTTACCGGGGGCGAGTCCGGCGACAAGAGCGCTCGGGCGGAGGTCGCATGACCGCCGTCTACCGCTGGGAGCTCTCCAAGCTGCTCGCGCAGAAGCGGACGTACCTCGGGCTGGGCGCAGCGATGCTCGTCCCGCTGATCTTCGTGATCGTCCTCGAGTTCCAGTCCGGCGGGCCGAACGACGTTCCACTCGGCCGCTATATCCGGGACACTGGGCTGGCGGTGCCGTTCGTCGCGCTCTTCTTCATGTCGTTCTGGGCGTTCCCGTTGATCACGTCGCTCGTGGCCGGGGACGTCGTCGCCTCGGAGAGCCAGAACGGGACGCTGAAGACCATCCTCACGCGCTCGCGCGAGCGCGGGCAGGTCTTCGCCGGGAAGGTGCTCGCGACGTTCACCTACACGGCGGCGGTCGTCGTCGCGATGGCGACGATCGGCCTGGTCGCGGGCAGTCTCGCGTGGGGCTTCAACCCGCTCACATCACTCTCGGGGACGCAGGTCTCGGCGGGCCACGGGCTCGCCCTGCTCGCGGCGAGCATCGGCGTCTACTTCCTGCCGCTCGCCGGCATCGCCTCGTTCGCGCTCATGCTCTCGACGATCACGCGCAACAGCGCCGCGTCCGTGGTCGGCGCGCTCATGTTCGCGCTGCTCATGCAGCTCCTGACCGTGCTGCCCGGAACCGAGGGCATCCGGCCGTACCTGCTCGCGACGCAGTTCGACGCGTGGCACGGCTTCCTCCGTGTGCCCGCGGACTGGCAGCCGATCGGGCGCGCCGCCTGGGTCTGTGCGCTCTACGTCGGAGTACCGCTCACGGTCGCGTACCTCGTCTTCCTGAGACGAGACGTGACGGAGGACTGAGAAGGAACTCGCGCGATATGGACTGAGCCGCCGGGGCGCGCTGCTCGTCCCGAGGCCGGGTCCTCAGTCGCCCCGGTAATGGCGATTACCGGGGCTCCCTGCGTCCGCGGCCTCGCAACGACCATCGCACCCCAGCGACGAGCAACATCACGCGAGTCCCTTCTAGAACTTCCGAATCGTCGCGCGCGTCCCGATCACGATCAGCGGGCGCTTGGCCGGGGCGAACCAACGCAGGACCTTGACGAGCTGCGGGAGCGGAAGGGCGACGCAGCCGAGGGTCGCGTTGCCGTGGCTGACGTGGAGGAAGATGCCCGAGCCGCGGCCCGGGACGATCGGGTGGGTGTTGTAGTCGATCACGGCTAGGTGCCGATACGCGGTGGGCGACTTGGACATGTCCTCGCTCGTCGTCCGGAAGGGCGGGCTCGCTCCGCAGCTGACGTGGCGGAACTTGTTGTAGAACGGGGAGCGCGGATCCTCGACCCACCAGTCGCCGCAGACCACGCGGTGGTAGCGGTATCGGACCCCCGGATTCGGCCCGAGGCCGTACATGACCGGCTGGATGCCGAACGCACCGCTCGGGGTCTTGAGGTCGCCCTCGCGCTTGCGCTCAGAGATGCCACGGATCCCGAGCCACGCTGTCCAGGGGCCGGCGACCTGCGCCCAGCAGTCGCCTCGCTGCTTCCAGATGCGGGCGGCTCCCGTCTGGGAGCTCGGCCGCAGGGATGCAACCGTGACGAGCTGTCGTGCCGAGCCCGTGTCCGCGAGCTGGTTCGCGAGCGTCGGCGGGCACTGGAAATCGGCTGAGGCGTGGCCCGTCGCGTTCGCTGCAGGCACGAGCGCCAGGGACATCAGGAGCGCGCAGGTCAGCTTCATCCGGCTACGCAGACTAGTCTCGATCGCCCATGGGGCTCGCCTTGCTCGCACTCCTCGCCGCTCCGCCGTTCACGCACAACGTCACGCCCGTGTCCCGAGCGCAGCTTCCGCACTCGTGGCATCCAGGCTGCCCGGTCGGCCCCTCGTCGCTCAGACGCCTGCGCCTGAGCTACTGGGGCTTCGACGGCCAGCGCCACGTCGGCACGCTCGTCGTGAAACGAAGCGCCGTCGGCCCTCTGACCGTCGTTTTCAGACGCCTCTACAAGGCGCGCTTCCCGATCCGGCGGATGCGCCCGATCGACGTGTACGGCGGGAGCGACGAGCGCTCCTTGGCTGCGGACAACACCGCGGCCTTCAACTGCCGCTACGCGGTCGGCCCCCGCGCGAAGCGCTGGTCAGTGCACGCCTACGGCTTCGCGATCGACGTCAACCCGGTCGAGAACCCGTATCTCGAAAGCGGGCGCGTCCACCCGCGCATCGGCAAGGCGTATCTCGACCGCTCGAATGTCCGTCCCGGGATGGCCGTGCGCGGCGGGCTGCTCGTCGGCGCGTTCGCCTCGGTCGGCTGGCAGTGGGGCGGCCGCTGGACGGCCACCCCCGACTACCAGCACTTCTCCGCGACCGGCGGCTAGGACATCTCGCGCAGCTGCGCGACGCGCATCTGGTTCCCGGACGTGTCGCGGAACCCGACGTCGATCCCGTACGGCTGCTCGGTCGGCTCGCCCTGGAACTCGACGCCGCGGCCCTTCAGCTCCTCGTAGGTCGCCTTGACGTCCTCCGAGGCGAAGAAGAGCCCGTTCGTCGCGCCCTTGGCGACCAGCGCCAGGATCTGCTCGCGGGTCTCGGCGTCGAACACGGGTGGGCCCGGCACGGCCATGAGCACGATTGCGATGTCGGGCTGGCCCGGCACGCCCACCGTGAGCCACCGGAAGTTGCCCATCTCGGGCACCGTCACGTCCTCGCGGAGCTCGAGCCCGAGCTTCTCCGTGTAGAAGGCCAGCGCTTCGTCCTGGTCGTGGACCCAGACCTGCGTGGTCGTGAGTTGCTTCAGCATCGCCTGCACCTCCGTCGTCGTTGATCCGATGAAGCTAGTCGGACGACGCGCGTTCGTCTTCTCCAAAACTGCTGGACTGAAGTTCAGTCCTCCGCCGCGGCTACGGACATTTCGGACTCCGTCCGAAATGGTCGCGCGTAGGCGAGCAGGACGCAGGTCGGGATTCGAGCGTGCGTGACCGCCGGCTCGTGTGCGGCCCGGTACGCCGTCGGGGAGAGCCCGTACGCGCGCCCGAAGCTCGTAGTGAACGAGCCCACGCTTCTCAGCCCGACCGCGAGACAGATCTCGGCAACCGTCCGGTCCGTGTTGCGCAGGAGTGCTGCCGCGCGCTCGAGGCGGCGAGTAAGAAGGTACTGGTGCGGCGTCTCGCCGAAGGCGCGCCGGAACTCGCGGCTGAAGTGCGCCTCCGACAGGTGAGCGGCGCGGGCCAGGGCGCCGACGTCCAGCGGCTCGCGATACCTCGCGTCGGCGAGGTCCTTCGCGCGGAGCAAGTGCCGACCGGGGAGGACGGGAACGCTCAGTGCTCGACCTCGTAGCTGAGATGTGTCACGTGCGGTGACTCGACGACCTGCGTCAGCTTCACCGGAGGAGCGTCGGTGCCGAGCTCGCCGAAGAGGCTGACGCCCCCGCCGAGCAGGATCGGCGCCACATGGATGTGCAGCTCGTCCAGGAGCCCGGCCTGCAGGTACTGCTGCACGACCGACGCGCCGCCGCTGAGGGCGACGTCCTTGTCGCCGGCCGCGGCGCGCGCGTGTTCGTAGGCGCTCTCGATCCCGTCGGTGACGAACGTGAACGTCGTTCCACCTTTCTTGACGACCGGTTCGCGTTCATGGTGCGTGAGCACGAAGACGGGCGCGTGGAACGGCGGGTCGTCGCCCCACCAGGCATCCGCGTTCGGGTCGTCCTCCCAGGGCCCCGAGCCGCCGCTGAACATCTTGCGGCCCATGACGTGCGCACCGACGCGGGCCCACATCTCGCGCGCTAGCTCGTCGTCGGGCCCCGTCTCACCGCCTTCGAGCCCGTGTGTGTCGCGCCAGCTCGCGAGCCGCACGACCCAGTCGTGCAGGTGCTCGCCGCCCTTCCCGAGCGGCTCCTCGAGTGTGATGTCGGGCCCGGCGACGAATCCGTCGAGCGACATCGAGATGTCCAAGAAGAATTTCGCCATTTTCATGTCCTTCCTGTTTCGGTTTGGTTACGCAGACCTCGGAAGGGCTCGAAACTCATCGGTGGTCCGTAGTATCGAAGACGCCTCGTTCACGACGATCGAAGGGAGAGAGGACATGGCTGTACAGCCGATTCCGGAGGGGTACAACACGGTCTCGCCCTACCTGGCCGTCGACGACGCAGCGAAGGCGATCGAGTACTACAAGAAGGCGTTCGGCGCGGAGGAGACCGTCCGCATGGACATGCCGGACGGCAAGATCGGCCACGCGGAGCTCAAGATCGGCGACTCGCACGTGATGCTCTCCGACCCGTTTCCGCAGGCTTCGACCACGCCGCCGAAGGAGCTCGGCGGGACGAGCGCGAGCGTCTTCATGTACGTCGAGGACGTCGACGCCGTCGTGCAGAAGGCGGTCGACGCTGGGGGAACGGTCACGATGGAGGTCGAGGATCAGTTCTGGGGCGACCGCTTCGGTTCGATCACCGATCCGTTCGGACACTCGTGGTCGATCGCGACGCACGTCGAGGACTTGACCCCCGAGGAGATCGAGGAGCGCGGCAAGGCAGCGATGGCCGCCATGACCAGCGCCTAGGAAGAGCGAGTGGGAGCCCGCCGGGCCGGCCGGCGGGCTCCCTGCTCCTTACGAGATCGTCCGCAGGTAGGCGTCGAGCCGGTCGAAGCCCGAGTCCATGCCCTTCTGCATTCCCGTCGCGATCGCGGCGTCGCGCGCGTCGAGGGATGGGTAGAGGATCGTCTGCGTCACGACCGTCCGCTCGCCGTCCTCCTCGAAGACGAGCGTGTTCAGCGTCTCCGGCCAGTCGCCGCCCCACGACTGCGACGAAACGAGCGGCTCGGGCGGCGTGATCTCCTTGTACTCGCCGGTCATCCCCATCTCGCAGCCTTCCTCGCGGCGCCACACGAAGTGCCAGGCGCCGCCGACGCGCAGGTCGCTCTCGCAGACCGGCATCGTCCAGCCCTCGGGGCCGAGCAGCCATTTGGGCAAGTGCTCGGGGCTCGTCCAGGCCTCCCACAGGAGCTCGCGCGTCGCGTCGAACGCCCTGATCGTGACGAGCTCGAGGTCGGACGGGGTCTCGTAGATCGTCTCGCCGACCTTGGCTTCTCGGGTCGTAGTCATGTCTCCTCTCCTTTCAACTCGCGCAGGTACTCGTCCAGCCGGTCGAAGCTCCCGTCCCAGAAGCGTCGGAAGCCGTCCGCCCACTCGCTCACCTCGCGGAGCGGCGCCGCGTCGAGACGCGCCGGACGCCACTGCGCCTCGCGGCCGCGCTCGATCAGCCCCGCGCCCTCGAGCACACGGAGGTGCTTCGAGACCGCCGGGCCGCTGATCGAGAACGGGGCGGAGAGCTCCTTCACGGTCGCGGGGCCTTCCGCGAGGCGCGTCAGAATCGCCCTGCGCGTGGGGCTCGCGAGCGCTGCGAACGTTGTGGTGAGCGAATCTGCGGTTCCTTGTTGAACCATATGGTTATATAACCGATAGGTTATACACGTGCCGACGGATCGCGTCAATCACAGTGACGTCCGGAAAGAGCGGGTTTCGAGTGGCGGAGCCCGGGTCGCTTCCTCTAGCGTGAACGATGAGTTTCGAGGGCGTGCGCGGTCCTCTAGGGAAATGCGAGCTCATGGGAGAGGTGCATGACCGAACGCGACACCGGATCTGACAAGCAGCGCCGCCTGGCGCACGAGCGACTCTCGACCGGAATTCTCGCGCGGTGGGACCGGTTCTGCGCGTCGCATCCGTGGCGGATCGTTCTCGGCTCGCTCGCGTCGCTCGCGGTGCTGATCGTCCTGGTGGCGACCGTCGGGGGGAGCCTGAAGGACGAGTTCCAGATCCCGGGCTCGGACACGCAGAAGGCGACCGATCTGATCAAGGCGGAGTTCTCGTCCGAAAAGGGCTCCGTGCTGAATCTCGTCTTCGCGGCGCCGAAGGGCGAGCGCCTCGACACGCCCGAGCGCAAGGCCGCGGTCAATGCAGCAGTTGCCAAGCTCAAGACTTCGGAGTTCAAGCCCCAGGACGGCAAGGTGGGCATCGAGAGCGTCGGGAAGCCCTTCTCAGACCAGACGTTCTCGAAGGACGGACGGATCGCGTACGCCGAGGCGCAGTTCTCGGACGAGATCAAAACGGCGGATCGCTCTCAGGTCGTCGCGGTCGAGAACGCGGTCCGCGACACGGTCGAGCCGGCCGGCGTCACCGCCGAGTTCAACGGCGAGGCCGAGTCCCCGCCCATCCAGCAGGGAATCCAGGAGCTGCTCGGCTTCCTGGCCGCGTTCATCGTGCTCACGATCGTCTTCCGCACGTTCGTCGCGGTCTCCATTCCGATCGCGCTCGCGATCGTGGCCGTCGGAACGGCGTTCATCCTCCTGTTCATCCTCGCCGGGCTGACCGACATCAACACGATCACGCCGATCCTCGTGTCGATGATCGGCATCGGCGTCGGGATCGACTACTCGCTC
>JBKPQP010000021.1:0-5276 GCA_046734155.1 Actinomycetota bacterium
GTCCATGATGACGCACCGCTGCTTCGAGCGGCTCGACTCCGAGAGCATCCGCGGCACGCTGCGAATCCTCTGGGCGCTCTCCGACACCAAGCCGGTCTACACGCAGGGGCCGGTCTGGTACAGCGGCGGCGGCCCGGTCTAAGTGCCCCTCCCAGCAATGCTCGCCCGTCTCTCGCCCGCTATCACGCGGCGCCAGAGCCCTCCCTCGCCCTTGCGCGGGCTACCAGCCCGCGCCGCGGTCGAGTGGGGACTCTGGCTTGGTGCTAGCGACCGAGAACCTGGGCAGCATCACTGGAAGGAGCACTGATGCCGGACCCGGTTTCCTGGTTCGTCGTCGAACGGGGCTGGGAGGTCGTCGGCAGCGACAAGAGCAAGCTCGGCACCGTCGAGGAGGTGCTCGGCGACACGGAGCTCGACGTCTTCGACGGACTCAGCGTCGCGACCGGGCTCCTCGGCAAGCCGCGCTACGTCCCGGCCGAGCTCGTGCAGGAGATCATCGAGGGCAGCGTCCACCTCTCGATCGGGCGGGACGATGCCGAGCGGCTCGACGAGTACGCACCCGGCCGCGCCGGGGCCTAGCCGATCACCTTCGTGAGCTCCCGCGCGACGCTGCGCGCGTCGCCGGGGCCGCCCGTGATCACAAGGCACGTGTCGTCGCCCGCGAGCGTGCCGACGATCTTGGGATGCTCGAGCCGGTCGAGCGCCCGAGCTATCGCCGGCGCCGAGCCGAGCTCCGACTGCACGACCACGATGTTGTGCGCCGCGGTCGCCCGGACGCCGAACTGGCGCAGGACGCCGTTCAGCGCTTCGCGCGGGTCGGTTTGCCGCGCACGGCCGGGGAGCACGTACCTCGGCCGGCCCAGCGCGTCGCTGGTCTTTTCGAGCCGCAACTCGCGGATGTCGCGCGAGACGGTCGCCTGTGTGACACGACAACCCGCTTTCGCAAGCGCTTCCGCGAGCTCCAACTGGCTCCCGATACGCCGACGAGACACGACGCTGGCGATCAGCCGCTGCCGCTCTGCCTTTGTCAGGGTGACGTGAATGGGCGTCTCTTTGCGCATCCCAGGCGTGCGTTAGACGGCCGCGCCGGCAATGCCGGCCCCAACCGAGGTGTCCACGGCGTTACAGTAGCCCTCAGGTTTGGCCGAGTCACCGTCAGGCAACCACCCCGGCATGCTGCGGAAGCTGCTCTGGACCGGCCTCTACGCGGGACTGGCAGCGGGCGCGACGATGGCCGCGCGGCGCGCTGCCTCGGGGATCTGGCGGGTCGCGACGGGTGAGTCACCCCCGGTGAAGAAGTGATGAAGGGCGACCAGCTAGTCGAGCGCGGAGCGACGCGCCTGCTGGAACTGGCCGACCGTGCCGCGGCCCGCGGGGACGGCATCGGCGAATGGCTTTCGGAGGAGCTGCGCGACGACGCGGCCTTCCTGCGCAAGCTGAAGCCGAGCCTGGTCAAGGCCCGCGCGAAGAACAACGGGGCATCGAACCAGGCGCCGACGAAGAGTGAGCCGACGAACCCGCAGCCGGAGGCTGCTGCTCCGCCGCCCGCCCCGGCCGTGGACACACCGGTCGCCGAGTCGGAGCCGACGGAGACGCGGGTAGCACCGCCGCCGCCGAGCCCGCCCCCGAAGCCCACGTCGAAGAAGAAGCCGAAGTCCAAGAAGAAGCGGCGAGGCGGTCCGCCGCCAGTGGTGATTGTCGGCGCGGCGCTCGTCGCCGGGATCGTGCTCGCGAAGGTCATCGACTGGAGAGGCCATGCACACCCCAGAGACTGAGCCCGAGTCACCCCCTCTCGGCACCAGCGCCAAGAGCGTCGCCGAGCATGCGAGCGCGCTCGTGCGGCTCGAGATGGAGCTCGCGGCGCTCGAGCTCAAGCGGAAGGCCTCTCAGCTCGGGATCGGGATCGGCCTCGCGCTCGGCGCGGCGCTCTTCCTGCTGTTCGGGCTTGGCTTCGCCCTCGCCACGATCGCGGCAGGGATTGCGACGGCGCTGCCCTGGTGGGCGTCGCTGCTGATCGTGACCGCCGGGGTGCTACTGGTCGCGGCGATCCTCGGGCTGCTGGGAATGCGTCTGATCAACAAGGGGACGCCGCCGGTCCCGGAGCAGGCGATCACGGAAGCGAAGCTGACCACGGAGGCGCTGAAGAGCAATGGCCGGAGCTAACGGACGCACGCCGGAGCAGGTCCGGCTGGACATCGAGGCCGAGCGCGAGCGGCTGGCCGGCGCGGTGGACGACCTGCGCGCCGGCATGGACGTCAACACGATCCTGAAGGACAAGCTGCCGATCGCCACGGCCGCGGCCCTCGGGGTCGGGTTCGTCGTCGCAGGCGGGATCGGCGCGACAATGCGCCTGATCATGCGCCGCGGCCGCGAGGGGACGGAGAAGGCGCGCTTCGGCCCGTTCTCCCTCGTCGACCGCGACTGACGACTGCGACTAAGTCGCCGGCGTGACCATGAACGTCCGGCGCAGCTTCTTGTGCGCGTCGGAGCGGACCGTGTGCTTGCCGGCCTTCAGCTTCAGCGTCCAGGTGACCGCGCCGCGGAACTTGACACCCGTCTTCTTGTTCACGCCCGGACCGGTCAGGTGGAAGTTGTCCTTCTTGGTCGCGTCCCTGACGGCGACCTTGTAGCTGCCTGCCTTCAGGGTCTTCACCGCCGCGCCGGAGGCCGTCTTGATGGAAATGGTCACCTTCGGGCCGACCTTGCCGTTCAGCTTCTTCGGGGCCGGCGGCAGCGGGCCGACGTGGAACGAGCCCTTCATGATCGTCGGGTGGGCGTCGCACTTGAAGTTGTAGGTGCCGTTCACGAGCGTGACGTCCCACGTGACCGTGACGTTGTCGAAAGCCGAGGCCTTGTTGACCCCGGACCCGGTCAGGTGGAAGTTGTGCTCCTGGGTCGGCGAGAGGTTCTTGATCGTGATCGAGTAGTCGCCGGCGTCGAGCTGCCTCACGGGGTTGTTGTTGGCATCGACGAGCCTGATCGTGAAGCCCGGTCCGACGGTCGCGGTCAGCGCGATGCCTTTGGCGGCGGAGTTGGCCGAGCCGGGCACCAGCACGGCTGCAAGCACGAGTGGAAGCAGCAACAACAGTGGACGAAACGACGGCACGGTTAGACCCTCCTCGAAATCGACTTCACGCCAGCTATACCTCATTAGACGTCAATTCGGTTTGCCGGTTGTCGCGAGAGGCTTAGACTCTTCCCGTGCTCCACCGGGACGAGAAGGTCGAGTTGATCAAGCACGCGCCGCTGTTCGCGAATTGCTCGAAGCGCGAGCTGCAGGAGATCGCGCACCTCGCCGACGAGATCGACCTGCGGGAGGGCAAGGAGATGACCCGCGAGGGCGACCGCGGACGCGAGTTCTTCGTCCTGCTCGAGGGTGAGGCCGACGTCACGAAGGACGGCCGGACGATCAACCAGCTCTCGGCCGGTGACTTCTTCGGCGAGATCGCGCTGGTGTCGGACACGCCGCGGACGGCGACGGTCACGGCGACCACGCCCGTGCGGGCGCTCGTGATCGTCGACCGCTCGTTCCGACGGCTGCTGAAGGACCAGCCGGAGATTCAGAGCAAGGTGCTGGCCGCGCTCGCCGCGCGGGTCGCGCCCGAGATGCTCTAGGCGCGCAGCTCTGCGCCAAACCGGTCAGAGAGGGCAGCCACGATGCGCTCGCGCAGCTCGGCCGCGTCCTCGTCGGTCAGCGTGCGCTCCGAAGACTGGAAGTTGACGGCGAACGCGACCGACTTCCGCCCGTCCCCCACCTGCTCCCCGTGGTAGACGTCGAACGGCCGCATGTCGCGTAGCTCCGCGCCGGCGGCCTCCCGGGCGGCAGCGACGAGGTCGGCCGCGGGCACGTCCTCCGGGACGGTGAACGCGAGGTCCTGCCGCACCGCAGGGAACGAGACGACGTCCGCGTAGTGGACCTCGTCGCGCGCGACCTCGAGCAGCTTGGCGAGATCGAGCTCGAAGACGCCCCAGACGCCGTCGAGGACGGCCGGGTGCAGCTCGCCGACGACTCCGGCGGCCGTCGCGGCGGACTTGCCGGGGTGTAGCAGGTCGTGCTCGGCACGCTCGAAGGCAGGCTCTGCCTTCAGCGCCGCGTAAAGCGTGTCGACGATTCCCTTCGCACGGCCCCAGCCGCCGTCGAGGATCCCCGCGACGTGCGTCTCCTCCGTCGGAAGCTCCCCGTTGGGGAGGTAGACGCGGGCGATCTCGAACAGCCCCACGCGCTCGGCGCCGAGCTCTACGTTGCGGCCGGCCGCCTCGACCAGGCTCGGCAGCAGGCTCGTCCGCAGCACGGCGAACTCGGCCGAGATCGGCTCCGGAAGGCGCCAGGCCTGCGGGCTCGCGTCGCCGTGGCGGAGCGAGGGCGTATAGGTCTCGGTGAGGCCGAGCCCCACGAACAGGTTCTCGATGCTCCGCCGTAGCCGCTGCACGGGCGTGAGCGCGCCGAACATCTCGCGCCGTAGCGGGAGCGTGAACGGCACCGCCTCCATCCGCTCGCGGGCGACCTCCTCGACGACGTCGACCTCGCGGGTCACGTCGCGGGCGCGCCAGGTCGGCGTGACCACCTCGTCGCCGGGTGACTCGAAGCCGAGCCGCTCGAGCCAGGAGACCTGATCGGCTGGCGGCGTGGCGAGGCCGATCAGCTCGTCGGCTCGCTCGGGCCGGAAGCGGATCACCGGCCGTTCCGGCAGGCCGTGCCGGACATCGACGTGGCCCGCCCAGGTGGCGCCCGCTGTCTGGACGATCAGCTCGGTCGCCAGCTGCGCCGCGGGCTCCGCGAGGTACGGGTCGACGCCTTTCTCCCAGCGGTTCGAGCCCTCGGTGCGCAGGCGCAGCCGCTCGGACGAGCGGAAGATCCCGGTCGGCTCGAAGTTCGCGGCCTCGAGCAGGACTTCCGTCGTGCCCTCGCCGATCTCCGTCTCCTCGCCGCCCATAATCCCGGCGAGCGCGACCGAGCGATCGGCGTCGGCGATCATCAGGTCGTCCGGCGCGAGCTTGCGATCGACGCCGTCGAGCGTTCGGATCGTCTCGCCCGGCTCGGCGAGGCGCACGATGATCCGACCGCCGTGGAGCTTCGCGAGATCGAAGGCGTGCAGCGGGTTTCCGAGCGCCAGCATCACGTAGTTCGTCACGTCGACGACGTTGGAGATCGGGCGCATGCCGGCGTTCGTGAGCCTCGCCCGCAGCCAGACCGGCGCCGGCCCGATCTGCACGTCGCGGAAGACGCGGCCGATGTAGCGCGGGCAGCGCTCGAAGTCCAGAACCTCGATCTCGAC